>NZ_DCBW01000008.1:0-201575 GCF_002313585.1 Microbacterium sp. UBA1097
ATGCCGCGGCATCCGTTCCCGTGAGGGGTCGGCCCACCTGGGGAGCTGACGGATAGCCCTCGCTCGCGAGCACGACGGTGACCGCCGCGGTGTCGCGGAAGGTCGGCTGCGCCACATCCTCCAGGTTCCCGGAAGCCGCCGCCAGCAGAAGCCCTGACAGCGGCTCGACCAGGCGCGGCAGGACGACCTGCGTCTCGGGGTCACCGAAACGCGCATTGAACTCGATGACACGCACGCCCCGGTCGGTCAGAATGAGTCCCGCGTAGAGCAGGCCGATGAATGGCGTGCCCTCGGCATCCAGCTGACGGATGACCGGCTCGGCGACCTCGCGGGTGACCTGCTCGACGAAGGCAGCCTCGCCGCCCCAGCCCTCGCTCAGCCACGGGAGCGGCGAGTACGCGCCCATCCCACCGGTGTTCGGGCCCTCGTCGCCGTCGTGCAGGCGCTTGAAGTCCTGCGCGGGGCTCAGCGCCCGCACGGTGTCACCGTCGCTGAGGAAGAAGAGCGACACTTCGGGTCCCGACAGGAACTCCTCGACCAGTACGCCACCGGTGCCGAGGTATTCGGCAGCGTGGGCGAGGGCTGCTTCGCGGTCGTCGGTGACGATGACGCCCTTGCCCGCCGCGAGACCGTCGGCCTTTACGACGTGTGGAGCGCCGAACTCGTCGAGCGCTGCGGCAACCTCGTCGAGGGTGGCGGCGTGGGTTGCGCGTCCGGTCGGGACGCCGGCTGCCTGCATGATGCGCTTGGCGAACGCCTTCGATCCCTCGAGCTGCGCGGCGGCCTTGCCCGGACCGAACGTCGGGATGCCGCGCTCGCGCAGCGCATCGGCGACACCGGCGACAAGGGGCGCCTCGGGTCCGATCACGACGAGTCCGATCGACTCGGTCTGCGCGAACGATGCCACCGCGACCGGGTCATTCGGATCGAGCGCGACAACCGTGACGTCCTGGGCGATGCCCGCGTTTCCGGGGGCCGCGAAGATCTCGTGCGCCTCCCCTTCGCTTCGCAGCGACGTGATGATCGCGTGTTCACGGGCACCGGAGCCGAGGACGAGGATTCGCACCCGGTCAGCCTACCGACCGGCGTAGCGTGGGACCGTGCCTCCCAGAATCACGACCGAAGCCGGACGCGCCGCTCTCGGAGCCGTCGCGGAAGGGACCGCCGGCCGGCCCGAGACCGCGACGGCCGTGCGCTACTTACTTCAGTTGCTCGCCGAGAAGGCGCCGGGCGCGACGGTCGAGGTCCGCGTTCCCCCATTCGGGGCGACACAGATCATCGAGGGGCCACGTCACACCCGCGGGACCCCGCCCAACGTCGTCGAGATGGATGCCGCGACCTTCATCGACCTCGCGACGGGGGTGCGCGGGTGGTCGGATGCCGAAACCTCCGGGGCGCTGCGGGCCTCTGGCGTCCGCGCTGATTTCTCGCACCTCCTTCCCCTTCGGCCATGAGCGCGGCATCCCCCTTCGGCCATGAGCGCGGCATCCGCGCCGACCTGGGCCGACTACCGGGGATCGATCGGCGTTCGGTCGTCCCTCTTCGCTGCTCTGGCCCAGCGCTGGCCGATCGAGCGGTGCTCGTCGCCCGTCGCCGCGGGTCGGATGCCGCGCCGGGCGCCCACGACGACTGAGGCATCCCGCTCTCGCACCCTCTCGCCCGCGGACCGCGCTGGGCGAGAGGGTGCGAGAATGGAGATCATGTCCCCGACGAGCGATGACCACCTCGAGCAGGTGACGGTGCGGCGCAGCCCGAAGTACTCCGTCTTCCTGCTGCTCGGCGGTGCCGTCGGCCTGCTCGTCGCCATGATCCTGACGTTCCTGTTCGACGGGACGACGCAAGAGAGCCCCAACACGGGCCTCGTCTACTCCCAGATGCAGGTCTTCGGGTTCCTGCTGCTGATCTTCGTTTCGATCGGCGTCGCCCTCGGCGGAGCGGTGGCCCTCATCTTCGACCGGGTCTACGCGCGCCGCGCCCGCATGCTGCGGGTCGAGCACGACCGCATCATCTCGGCCGACTGAGCGGAACCGGGTGAGGGCAGTCACATGGCAGTCCGGCAAGAGCCATCCTCACCCGATCCCCACGAGCACGTCATCGACGTTCAGGTGCAACGCGTGTTCGTGCGCCGGTCGCCACGATACGGACGCATCCTCGGCGCCGGCATCACCGTCGGCCTTGTCATCGCTGCAGCCCTGACCACATTCGGCGCCGTCTCGGGCGACGGTGTTGCTTCTTCCGGCGAAGCCGGGGTCGTGTGGGCCTTCGGGCTGAACGCCATGGTGTCGGTGGCGGTGTGCCTGTTGATCAGCGCCAGCATCATCCTCATCGCCGAGCGACGCACCCTCCGCCGCATCCGTGACGCCCGCGCCGCGCAGGAGGTCACGTTCGTCGACGACCTCGCGCGGCCGATGACCGATCAGCCGCCTCCCTGGATGCGCGACGAGAGCTGAGGGCGCGCCGGTAGTCTGTTCGGGTGGACTCCCACAACGCCCCCAGTAATCCGTACACCGCGGCCGGTGTCGACACGGCAGCGGGTGACCTCGCCGTCGAACTCATGAAGGCTGCGGTCCGTCGCACCCAGGGCCCCGAAGTCCTCGGCGGGGTCGGTGGCTTCGCCGGCCTGTTCGACGCCTCCACGCTCCGTGCCTACCGGCGCCCGCTGCTTGCGACAAGCACCGACGGTGTCGGTACCAAGGTCGCGATCGCGCAGGCCATCGACAAGCACGACACGATCGGCCAAGACCTCGTCGGCATGGTTGTCGATGACATCGTCGTCGTCGGTGCGCGACCCCTGTTCATGACTGACTACATCGCGTGCGGCAAGGTTGTACCCGAGCGCATCGCCGACATCGTCGCCGGCATTGCGCGCGGCTGCGAAGAGACCGGGACTGCGCTGGTCGGCGGCGAGACCGCCGAGCATCCGGGCCTGCTCGGGATCGATGACTACGATGTCGCGGGCGCGGCCACCGGCGTCGTCGAAGCCGACGCTGTGCTCGGCGCCGATCGTGTCGAGAACGGCGATGTCGTTCTCGCGCTCGCCTCGAGCGGACTCCACGCCAACGGCTACTCGCTCGTTCGTCACATCGTCTCGTCATCCGGTTTGTCGTATACGGATGCCGCGGCCGAGTTCGGTGGCGCCACCTGGGGCGAGGTTCTGCTCGAGCCCACCCGCCTGTACACGGCGCCGCTGCTGCGGCTGATCGCGCAGTCCGGCGGCGGGGTGCATTCCCTCAGCCACGTCACCGGCGGGGGGATCGCGGCAAACCTGGCGCGGGTGCTGCCCGCTGGCACGTGGGTCGATGTCGACCGCGCGACGTGGACGCCGCCGACAGTGTTCCAGACGCTCGCCGCCCGCGGCGGTATTCCCCTCTCCGATACAGAAGGAACGTGGAACCTCGGCATCGGCTTTGTCGCGGTCGTCGCGGCAGACCGGGCAGCGGATGCGGCATCCGCCCTGACCGCCGAAGGTATCGCCACGTGGCAGGTCGGCGTCGTCTCGGATGGCCCGAGGCCGAACGGCGACTATGTGGAAGGGGCGAAGGGCGTTGACGGCGGTGCCGTGCGCCTGGTCGGATCGTTCGCCGAAGGAGCGCAGTAACACCCCATGTGTGGAATCGTCGGCATGGTCGGGCGGGGCTCGGTCAACCAGGAGATCTACGACGCGCTGCTGCTGCTGCAGCACCGCGGGCAGGACTCGACCGGAATCGCCACAGCGGAACCGAGTGGCGTCTTTCACATCACCAAGGCGCGGGGGCAGGTCCGTGAGGCGTTCCGCACGCGCGACATGCGGTCGCTGCTCGGCACGATCGGGCTCGGTCACGTCCGGTACGCCACCAAGGGCACGGCATCCAGCGAAGAAGAAGCCCAGCCCTTCTACGTCAACGCGCCCTACGGCATCGTGCTGGTGCACAACGGCAACCTCACGAACACCCGCGAACTCACCGACGAGCTCTTCCACAAAGACCGTCGCCACCTGAACACGAGCTCTGACACCGAACTCCTGGTCAACGTCCTCGCCGGAGAGCTGCAGGCGACGGTATCGGGGCTCGACCTCGAGCCCGACGAGATCTTTGAAGCAGTCTCCCGTGTCCACGCTCGCGTGGAGGGCTCGTACGCTGCCATCGCCCTCATCGCGGGCCACGGCCTGCTCGCGTTCCGCGACCCGTTCGGCATCCGCCCCCTGATCTTGGGGACGCGCAAGGCCCCCGACGGATCGTTCGAGTGGGTTGTTTCGTCCGAGTCGCTCGTGCTCGAAAACGGCGAGTTCGAGGTAGTCCGCGACGTCATGCCGGGCGAGGCGGTGTTCATCGACCTCGACGGTCACCTGCACACCAAGCAGTGCGCCGAGGCTCCGCAGCTCGTGCCGTGCTCGTTCGAGTACGTCTATCTCGCCCGCCCGGACTCGATCATGAACGGGATCTCGGTCTATGAGGCGCGGCTGCGCATGGGCGACCGCCTGGCCGACACCATCGCGAAGTACACGCCCGCAGGTGCCATCGACGTCGTCATGCCCATCCCGGATTCATCCCGGCCCGCCGCGATGCAGGTCGCGCGCAAGCTCGGCATCGAATACCGCGAGGGGTTCTACAAGAACCGCTACGTCGGACGGACATTCATCATGCCGGGTCAGTCTGCCCGCAAGCGCAGCGTGCGTCAGAAGCTCAACGCGATGTCGAGCGAATTCAAGGGCAAGAACGTGCTGCTCATCGACGACTCGATCGTGCGGGGAACTACCTCGAAGCAGATCATCCAGATGGCCCGGGATGCCGGCGCGACATCCGTGACCTTCGCCTCCGCTGCCCCGCCGGTGCGCTACCCACACGTCTATGGCATTAACATGCCGACCCGGCACGAGCTCGTCGCGCACGGCCGATCCATCCCCGAGATCGCCGAAGAACTCGGTGCCGATTACGTCGTCTATCAGGAGGTAGCCGACCTCAAGGCTGCGATCCTCGAAGGCTCGGATGTCGACGACCTCGACATGAGCTGCTTCGACGGACGCTACGTCACCGGAACAGTGACGGAAGAGTATCTCGACTGGGTCGAGAGCAGTCAGGAGTCCTGAACGGGAGCGCGGTGAAGGGACGAGCCGCGCTCAGGCGGTCTCGTCTAGTTCGTCATCCTCGTCGTCGAACTCATCGGCCCACTTGTCGACGTACAGATCATCGTCGGACGGGTGACCCAGTTCCTTCTCGAGCGCCGCATAGTTGACGCTCGGGCTGTAGGACTTGAGTTCGCGGGCGATCTTGGTGTGTTTCGCCTTTTGACGGCCACGCCCCATGCGAGACCCCCTCATTTCTGACCCGCGGGCTGAAGCGCGGGTCTCCGCACTCCGCAGCCCGTGCATTCACGAATCCGGTCTTTCGCCGGGAAGAGTAGCATTCAGAATATCACGGAGCCCTCGAGGGCCCGCGGCTGTGCGCCCCTCGGCTCCGCATGTCGAGGAGGGAATCCAGATGGCGGACGAACGACCGGAGCTCACAACGGCACCCCTGGACGCGGAGGCGGTCCGCGGCGCGGTGATCGTCGGGGTCGTCCCCGACCAGAATCCTCGGGTCGTGAAGGAAGCCGCGAAGTACGCCGCCATGATGAAGGCCCCCCTCGTTGTGGCGCACGTCGATGTCACCAGGTTCGTCACGTACGAGGATCCCGACGGATACGTGCACTCCGCACCGATCGATGTGAACATCGCTCCCGGTGAGGCCGACTTCGACCTCGTGCGCGCGTCAGTCGCTCACGCGCTGGAGGGAATCGACGTCGAGTGGCGTATCCATCAGCTCGTCGGCGACCCGGCGCTGGCCCTCAAGCATCTTGCGGAGCAGATCGATGCCCGGTTGCTCGTTGTCGGAACCCGCAAGCGCGGCATCGGCGAGTCGATCCGAGAGTTCTTCACGGGATCGGTCGCTGCCCGCCTCGCGCATCGGCAGGCGCGCCCCATCCTCGTCGTTCCGCTGGGGGAGCCGGCGCCTGACGACGAGGACCTCTGGCCGACCAGCTGACCGGCCCGAACGCAGGATCGACCGGCCTTTCACGGCCCCCCACGCGCGGGGAGGCGGATTCATCCTGCAATCGGGTCGCGTGCGCTGCCCCTGTGAGCTTCAGCCGCGGAGTGAGCGGGTGATGGCGCGGGTCACCTCGTCGAGGCCGGTTGCCAGTTCGTCGACGACGGATGCCGTGAGGGTGCCGCCCTTGGCGACGTGCGTCCGCAGATCGGTTCGTACCTGGGCGCGGAACTCGCTGATGGCAACCTCTGCGCGGTGCAGTTGCTCCCGCGAGATCGAACGCAGGTCGTCGGTGACATCCCGCACCTGCTCGCTGCGGTCCTGCCGCTCGGCCCGGCTTGCGGCGGCGAGGTCGGCGCGCAGGCTCTTCATCGCCTCGCGTACCGATCCGCGCACCTCGTCGGCGATCAGGCGCACCGAATCGGCAAGCCCCTCCTCGATGCTTCTGAGGTCACCGGCGCGGGAGGCCACCTCGGCGCGGCCGGCATCCGTGATCTCGTAGATCGTCTTGCGACCGTCGACGGTCTTGGTGACCAGACCCTCTTCCTCGAGCTTCGCGAGCCGGGGATAGACGGTGCCGGCGCTGGGTGTGTACGTGCCACCGGTGCGATCCGACAAGGCCTGGATGATGTCGTAGCCGTGCCGCGGCCCCTCGTCCAGGAGCGAGAGCAGGTACAGGCGCAGGTCGCCGTGAGAGAAGACCGGGGCCATCACAGGCCCTCCGCCTCGCTCGCGGCATCCGCCGGTTCTGCGGCGGGGGAACGGCGCAGCACCGTGAGCCCACCGGCAACGGAGTTCGTGCGCACATCGACGAACGACCCGCTGAGCTCGCCGGTGGAGCCGCTGTAGTTGGTCACGCCGCTTCCCGACCGCATGACGCCATCGATCTGGACGCGACCGCTCACGCTGCGCACGACGAAGTTCGCCGGCAGCCCCTCATCGAGCCGAATGGTCGCGCCGCCGCTCACCGTGTTGAGACTGATGGCGTGCGCATTGCCGGTCGTGTCAACGAGCATGTCGCCCGAGACCGTGTCGATCGTCGCCTTGCGGATGCTGCCGGTCGCAGCGACATCTCCCGAGACACTGTTCGCCGACAGGGTGCCCGTGAGGTCCCGGATCTGGACATCCCCCGACACTGCGTTGACCGTCACGTCGCCGCTGAGGCCATCGACGATGATGTCGCCCGACACCGTGTTGAGGCGAGCCCCGGCCTCGAGACCGGATACGAGCGCGCTCGCGTTCACGACCCCGAGGTTCAAAGCCACCGATCGGGGGACAGCGACGCTGACCTCTGCCTTCGGGCCGCCGGAACCGAAGTTGCGGAACGCCTCGAGGAAGTTGTCCCAGCGCAGCTGTGGATGGTCGATCTCGACGAGGTCGCCGGTTGCTTCGATGCGCAGGTCTTTGACGGTCACCCCGTAGACCTCGATTCGCACCCCGGGTTCGTCGTGGGCGACGACATCAACCTGGCCACCGACGAGGCCGATCTTGAGGGTGCGCACGTCGTCGAGGTCGATGACGCGCGTCTCTCCCGGGTGAATGAGCCACTTCTCAAGGGTCACGGTCCGCTCCGTTCAGGGTCACATGAAAGATCAAACGCGATATAACGCGATTTGAGAATAACGCGTTATATCGCGTTGCACAAGTGTCCACGAGCGACGAGTTGACATTGACGCAACGTCAACTTCTACCGTGGATGCCATGACGGAATGGAGCATCCACGAGGTAGCACAGCGGTCGGGCGTGACGACGCGAACCCTGCGGCATTACGACGCCATCGGCATCCTGTCTCCCACGCGCACGGGAGCGAACGGATACCGCTACTACGGACCCGAGGCGCTCGTGAGACTGCAGCGGATTCTGCTTCTGCGAGACCTCGGTCTCGCGCTCAGCGACATCGCCGAGGTGCTTGACGCGCAACAGGACCCCGCGGAGGCATTGCGCACCCACATCGGGTGGCTCCGTTCCGAGCAGGAAAGGCTCGCGCGGCAGATCGCCGCGGTGGAGTCCACGATCACGGCATGGGAGGGAGGTGAATCGATGATGAACGACGACATGTTCGACGGCTTTGACCACACCGTCTACAAGGACGAGGTCGAGCAGCGCTGGGGCGCGGAAGCGTATTCGCGCTCAGACTCATGGTGGCGCTCGCTGGGCACTGAGCAGCAGGCTGCGTGGAAGAACACGAGCGCCGAGCTCGCCGGGGACTGGGTTGCGGCGGCTGAGTCTGGCATCGAGCCAGGCTCGACCGAGGCACAGGCTCTCGCGGAGCGCCATGTTGCATGGTTGCGCGCCATTCCCGGCACCCCGGCCCATCAGGGCGAAGCCGGGCTGAAGCCCTACGTCCTGGGGCTCGCGGAGATGTATGTAGCCGACCCCCGTTTCGCGGCCAACTACGCGACATCCGGCGGCGGAAACGGCGGAGCCGAGTTCGTGCGAGACGCGCTGGCGGAGTACGTGAACTCCCGCCTGTAGACGTGCACGGCCGACACGAAAAACGGATGCCGCTCCCCTCCCCCGAGGAGCGCGGCATCCGTTTTCGGGCTACGCGGTCAGCTTCTGCCGCCGCTGATCACCCTGAAGAGGAAGGCGATGAGAGCGATGACGCCGACGATCAGGGCAACCCACAGCAGCCAGCTCAGGGCGCTGTTGAGGCCGCCGACGATTGCCAACACGACAGCAATGATGATGACAAGGAGCAGTGCGATGTTCATGGGGCACCTTTCGTTAGACGTCCGGGAGCATGCCCGACGCGTGTCGGGCGGACTCGCCACACCGTGACGATTTCACTGCCGCGGCCGCACCACAATGGGGTTGTTTCCCGGCGGCGAACCCGGTATGGACGCCCTGCGGAACGTGACACGACGCGGGGGAGCGTTAGCCTGGGCCGATGGCGACCAGACCGCGCTTCTCGGGGGTCCACCTCTGGCTGGTGTTCGCCGGGGGCACGATCGGAACTGCGGCGCGACTTGTCGTTCTGCTCGTCGAGGATCCGTCGATCCAGTGGCTCTCCATCCCTCTCATCAACATCGTCGGCTCGTTCCTGCTCGGGGTGGTCACCGGCATGGCAGAACGCCAGGCCGACCCCGCCCGCGCCACGAGGATGCGCACCTTCTGGGGCGTGGGCGTCATGGGAGGGTTCACGACGTACTCGAGCTTCGCCGTGCTTGCGGTGGACCCGGCATCGCTGCCGCTGGCGGTGGTCACCGTGCTCGCCGGGCTTGCGGCTGCCGCCGCGGGACTGTGGATAGCCCGCCCCCGGCCGACGTCAGCGCATGGACACTCAGCATGAGTCCGCTCCTACTCGCTCTGGGCGCGCTCGCCGGCGGCGTCGGCGCGGCGCTACGCTACAGCGCTGACGTCGCCATCCTGCGCTGGTGGGGCCCGCCGTGGGGTGTGTTCGTCGTCAACGTCGTCGGGTCGTTCGCTCTCGGCATCCTCACCGGCTCTGCCGCCCCCGCTGATCTGCAGTTCGTGATCGGCGGAGGTCTCCTCGGAGGCTTCACCACCTTCAGCGCCGTCTCGGTCACGACACTGCTGCTGGCCGAAGAGCGGCGGGGGCGGATGGCGATCGTCAATGTCGTCGGAACGTTCGTGCTCGCGCTCGCCGCCGCCGCGGGCGGGCTTGCGCTCGGCGGAGCGCTCGCTGCCGCGTCGAGCTGATCGGGACTTTTCGGGATATCCCCCGGAATCACCGTGCGAAGATGGGGACGATACACCCGCGTATCGTCGCGTCCCGACCGCACCGAGCACAGCAAAGGCCACCGTGTCGAAACTCGCCGTCCTGAGCCTGAAAAACCGCGCCCTCATCGCGCTGGTCACGATCGTCGCTGCCCTGTTCGGCAGCCTCGCGTTAACCAACCTGAAGCAGGAACTGATCCCGTCTATCGAGTTCCCGGCCCTCATCGTCGTCACGACCTACCCGGGAGCCTCCCCCGAAGTCGTCGCCAACGACGTGTCGACGCCGATCGAGACCGCCATCCAGGCCGTCCCCGGCCTCGAGTCGACGACCGCGACCAGCACGACCAACGCCTCGATCGTGCAGGCGTCTTTCACCTACGGCACCGACCTCGGCACCGCCGAGCAGAAGATCACGCAAGCGATCAACCGGATCTCCTCTCAGCTGCCCGAGAACGTCGAACCCAACGTGCTCTCGGCGAGCATCGACGACTTCCCCGTCATCCAGATCGCCGTCACCGGCTACGACGACCAGCAGACCATCCAGGCGACACTCGAGTCCGTCGCGATCCCCGAGCTCGAGGATGTCGACGGGGTCAACGCCGCGCAGATCGTCGGTGGCACCGGCCAGCGCATCACGATCACGCCTGACCCGGCAGAGCTCGCCGCGACCGGCTACACGCAACAGGCGATCCGCGACGCTCTCGACCAGAACGGCGTGCTCTTCCCGGGCGGTCAGATCACCGAGAACGAGCAGACCCTCACGGTGCAGACCGGCTCGAAGATCACCTCCGTCGACGCGGTAGCGGCGCTACCGCTCGTTCCCACGGATGCCGAGCAGTTCCAGGCCGGAGCGGTCACGATCGCCGACGTCGCCACCGTCGAGCAGGGCCAGGACCCCGTCGCGACGATCTCTCGCGTGAACGGCGAGCCGGCGGTGACGATCGCGATCACGAAGCTCCCGGCAGCCAACACCGTCGATGTCTCGCACGGCGTGCTCGACATCCTGCCCGACCTCGAGCAGCAGCTTGACGGAGTCACCCTCACCGTTGTCTTCGACCAGGCGCCCTATATCGAGCAGTCGATCGAGACTCTCGCCGTTGAAGGTGGATTCGGCCTGCTGTTCGCGGTGCTCGTCATCCTGCTCTTCCTGCTCTCGGTGCGTGCGACGCTCGTGACCGCGATCTCGATCCCGACGAGCGTGCTCATCACGTTCATCGGGCTGCAGGCGTTCGGGTACTCGCTGAACATCCTGACCCTCGGGGCCATCACAATCTCGATCGGACGGGTCGTGGATGACTCGATCGTCGTGATCGAGAACATCAGGCGCCACTACGTGGGCAAGGCCGACAAGCTGACCTCGATCGTGCGCGCAGTCAGGGAGGTCGGGTCGGCGATCACGTCCTCGACCATCACGACTGTCGCCGTCTTCTTGCCCATCGCCTTCGTCGGCGACGTCACCGGAGAACTGTTCCGGCCGTTCGCGCTCACCGTCACGATCGCACTGCTCGCCTCGCTGCTGGTCGCGCTCACGATCGTGCCCGTGCTGGCCTACTGGTTCCTCAAGCCCGGCAAGCCGCTGCTCGATGAGGCCGGGCGCGAGATCGACCCCGAGAACCCGGCAGCTCCTCTCGATCGGCTCCAGCGCGGGTACACCCCGATCCTGCGCTGGACGCTGCGCCACTCCTGGGTGACCCTCGGCCTTGCCGTGCTCGTCCTCGTCGGTACCATCGCCGCCGCGCCCCTGATGAAGACGAACTTCCTCGGTGATTCCGGGCAGAACACGTTCACGATGACCCAAGACATCGGTCCGGCACCGAGCCTCGAGGCCGAGTCCGCGGCTGCTGAGCCCGTCGAGGAGGCTCTGCTGGGCATCGAGGGCATCGAGACCGTGCAGGTCTCCATCGGCTCCAGCGGCAATGCGCTGCGCGATGCCTTCACCGGCGGCGGCAGCGGAATCACCTACTCCATCACGACCGAGGAAGGCGTCGACCAGGTCGCCCTTCGTCAGGAAGTACAGGACACCGTCGAGGCGATTCCCGATGTCGGTGAGATCACCGTGGCGGGAGGCAATGGCGGCTTCGGCTCGACCGACATCGAGGTAGACGTCACGGCTCCCGACGCGTCAACGCTGCAAGAGGCGACGGATGCCGTGGTCGCAAGCCTCAGCGACCTCGACGACGTCAGCCAGGTCACGAGCAACCTGTCAGCATCCCTGCCCTTCATCTCGGTCCGGGTCGACAGCGACAAGGCAGCGTCGCTCGGCCTGTCGGAAGTCGCTGTGGGCGCGATCGTGTCGAGCACCATGCAACCGCAGAACATCGGCAGCGTTGAGGTCGACGACACCTCGCTGACGGTTTACCTCGCCGCGAACGACCCGCCGACCACGATCGACGAACTGCGCAACCTGCAGGTGTTCACCGCCCAGGGGCCTGTGCCACTGTCGGATGTCGCAGTTGTCGAAGAGGCCCAGGGGCCGACCTCGATCACCACCGAAGGTGGCACGCGCACCGCGACAGTCACGGTCACGCCGGCTACCGACAACCTCTCGCAGGCGACGGCATCCGTCACGGAAGCGATTGACGCGGCTGACCTGCCCTCGGCCGCGCGCGCTAGCCTCGGCGGTGTCGCAACCGACCAGGCTGACGCTTTCAGCCAGCTGGGGCTCGCGCTGCTGGCGGCCATCCTGATCGTGTACGTCGTCATGGTCGCGACCTTCAAATCGCTGCGCCAGCCGCTGCTGCTCCTCATCTCGGTGCCGTTCGCGGCGACCGGAGCGATCCTCCTGCAGATCGTCACCGGCATCCCGCTGGGTGTCGCCTCGCTCATCGGTGTGCTGATGCTCATCGGCATCGTCGTCACGAACGCCATCGTTCTCGTCGATCTCGTCAACCAGTACCGCGAGAAGGGCCTGAGTGCCCACGATGCGACGATCGCCGGTGGTACGCGGCGTCTTCGCCCAATCCTGATGACCGCGCTGGCCACGATCCTCGCGCTCACTCCCATGGGACTCGGGATCACCGGCACGGGCGGATTCATTTCGCAGCCGCTCGCGATCGTCGTCATCGGCGGACTCATCTCGTCCACCGTCCTGACGCTGCTCGTCCTGCCGACGCTCTACAACCTCGTCGAGGGCGCGAAGGAGCGGCGGCAGGCAAAGCGCGCGGCGAGGTCGGGGCAAACGGATGCCGAGGGCGCACTCGCGCTCGCGGGGGTAGCGGGCGCTGCGGGCGGTGCTGGCGCGGGTGGTGCCGAGGACGTGCCGCTGACGCGCCGTGAGCTGCGCGAACGTGAAGCCTTGCGGACCGGCCAGATCCCGATCCAGGCGCCGGCGGAGCCCGACGAGGTGAGCGAGGCCGCGACCGACACACCTGAGACAGATGGCGCACCGGCCTCGGCTGACTCGGATGCCGCGGAGGAGGCCGTCGACGGCGCTGAGCCCGCGTCCGGCGATGCTGACCGCTCAACTATCGACGTCGGCGAGGACGACGTGGATACTGTCGCTCCCGACGCCGGTGAGCCGGAAGCCGTCGAGCCCGAAGCCTCCGAGCCGGAGGCCGCCGACGCGGAGTCTGGCGAGCACGGGACTGACGACAACGTTGCAGCCGATGGGCACACCGCAGAGCCCGAGGCTGCCGCCGACGGTGATGATGCGGCGTCCGCGGATGCCGAGCCAGCGTCGCCGGAGTCAGCCGACAGTTCCGAGCAGACCGACCTCGCCGCCGAGAACACGGACGACGACGAGAACGGTCGTCAGCCCGAGTAGGAGACTCCCCAGCTCACGGTCCAGGTCTCGCCCGGCGCCAGCCAGCGCAGACCTCGACCGGAGTTGAGGGCGTCCGGCACCGCGCTCATCGGTTCGATAGCGACAGCCAACTCGCGGTTCGGGTAGCGGTCGGTCGTGTACACCTGCACGTAGTCGAGCTCCGGGCCCTGCCAGATCGTGACGGTCCGGCCATCCGGCGCGCTGAGACGGTGGCGCATCATCCCGTCGGCGTCACGAGCGATGTCGGTGTAGCAGGTGTTGAGCGAGACATCCCCGAGGCGGGCGCCGCTGCGCAGGTCGGATGCCGCATCCACCGGCACCTCGTCGATCGGGATCAGCGCGTCATCGAGCACGAGCATCTTCGCGCCCGGCGAGGTGAGCACCAGGTCGGCTGTCGGTACGTCGCCGAGCGTGAAGTACGGGTGGGTGCCGAGGGCTGCCGGTGCGGCATCCGTGCCGACGTTCTCGATGATGTGGGTGACCTCGATGCCGTCGGCAGTGAGCGCGTACGCGACTGTCGTGTCGAGCTGGAACGGGTAGCCGCTCTGGGGAAAGACTGTGGCCGCGAGCGTGAGCCGGTCGCCGGACTGCTCGGCCACCGTGTACGGCATGAAGCGCAGCAGCCCGTGCGATGCGCCCCCGACCGACGGGTCGGTGATCCACAGCTGGTAGGTGGTGCCGTTGTGGCTCCACTTGCCATCGCGGACGCGGTTCGGCCACGGCACGAGCACGGTTCCGGATGCCGCGGGCGCCGGCATCCCCTGCGGGTACGGTGCGATGAGGTCCACGCCATCGACGGTGAGCCCGCGGATCGTCGCACCCACCTGGGTGAGGTGCGCGGTCACGCGACCGTCGGCACTCGAGAGGTGGAACTGCTCCCCGGTGGGGTCGTGGCGGATGTCGGGCATGGGTCCTCCTCGGCGGGCGTCGTGCCCATGCTAGAGGCCGTGGGTGATGCATCCGACCTTGCCTGCCGTGGTTGCCGCGGCGCGGGGGTTTCCCAGGGTGAGCCTGTACGCTGGATAGGTCGGCTCTGGACATTGCCATGTATGGCGAGTGGGTTTGTGAGTCCTTGGGGCCGATGGTGAGCGCCGATCGGCGTGCATGACCATCACATGAATGGCCCCCGGCCAAGAGAGTCCGGGCCTGTCGAGCGCGTCTCGACTGCTGTTCTCGTGCGAGAGAACCCAGGAAGAACACACCCATGCCCAAGAGCAAGAAGCCGGCCGGCGGCCGCGCTGCCAAGAACTTCGAACCGCGCTACGGCGAGAAGACCGCATACCAGGACCGCAAGCGTCGCCCTGGCACGTCGTCGGCCGGAAAGCCCGGCAGCAAGAGCCCCAGCCACCGCGGCTACCGCCCCGAGACTGCAGAGTCGGACGCGGCGCCCAAGCGTCGCTGGACCGCGCAGGAGCGCGCAGGTCGCGATGAGGCCCGCGCCATCCGTACCCACGCCCGGGACGATCGTCCGCGCCGCGATGACCGTCCCGCACGCGATGACCGCCAGCGCTCCGGTGGCTATGGCCGCAGTTCGCGCGATGACCGGCCGCGTCGGGACGACCGTCCGTCGTACGGTGACCGTCCGCGTCGGGATGACCGCCCCTCGTATGGGGATCGCCCGCGTCGGGATGACCGCCCGTCCTACGGTGACCGTCCGCGTCGGGATGACCGCCCCGCCTACGGCGACCGTCCGCAGCGTGAGGGTCAGGATCGTTACTCGGAGCGTCCGCGTCGGGATGACCGTGCGCAGCAGGACCGCTACTCCGATCGTCCGCGTCGGGACGATCGCCCCGCCTACGGTGAACGTCCGCGTCGGGATGACCGCGGTGGTTATGGCGACCGCGCGCGCCGCGACGACCGTCCGCAGCGCGAGAGCCAGGACCGCTACGGAGACCGTCCGCGTCGCGATGACCGACCCTCCTACGCAGACCGCCCCCGTCGTGACGACCGCGCCGGTTACGGGGATCGTCCACGTCGTGACGATCGTCCGCGTCGCGACGACCGTCCAACCCGCTCCGACTGGAACGCTCCGACGCGCACGGCTGCCCACGAAGAGCACGTGGATGTCGTCCACGAGCGTCTGCAGGCCGAGGCCGTTCAGGCTGACGCTGTCGAGGGCGTCGGTTTCGGTGACCTGGGGCTCGGCGAGAACATCGTCCGTGTGCTCGCCGAGCTGGGGGCGGCATCGCCGTTCCCGATCCAGGCTGCGACCATCGCTCCGATCCTCGAGGGACGCGACGTGCTAGCCCGCGGCCGCACCGGCTCGGGCAAGACCATCGCCTTTGGCGCCCCGCTCGTGGAGAGCATTCTGCGTTCGCAGGCAGGAAGCCGTCGTGAGTTCGGTCGCTCTCCCAAGGCTCTGGTTCTCGCTCCCACGCGTGAGCTCGCGCTGCAGATCGACCGGACGATCCAGCCGATCGCCCGCAGCGTCGGCCTGTTCACGACGCAGATCTACGGTGGCGTGCCGCAGGCGCGCCAGGTCGGTGCCCTCAAGAAGGGCGTCGACATCATCGTCGGTACGCCGGGCCGCATCGAAGACCTCGTCGAACAGGGCAAACTCGACCTCTCCGAGGTTCGGATCGCGGTCCTGGATGAAGCCGACCACATGTGCGAGCTGGGCTTCCTCGAGCCGGTGCAGCGTATCCTGCGCCTCACCGCGGACGGCAGTCAGAAGCTGTTGTTCTCGGCGACGCTCGACCGTGAAGTTGCCGCGCTCGTCGACGAGTTCCTCGTCGAGCCCGCCGTCTACGAGGTTGCTGGCGAGGACCAGGATTCGAGCACCATCGAGCACCGTGTTCTCGTGATCGACCACCGCGACAAGGCAGAGATCCTGACCTCGCTCGTCGACCGCGACGGCAAGACCCTCGTGTTCGCCCGCACGCGTGCGTACGCCGAGATGCTCGCGGAGCAGTTCGACGACGCTGGCATCCCGTCCCTCGCGCTGCACGGGGACCTGAACCAGGCCAAGCGCACGCGGAACCTCGAGAAGCTGACCTCGGGGCGGGTGCGGGTGCTCGTCGCCACGGATGTCGCCGCGCGCGGCATCCACGTCGATGACATCGACCTGGTCGTGCAGGCCGACGCTCCCGACGAGTACAAGACGTACCTGCACCGCTCGGGTCGCACAGGGCGGGCCGGTCGTGAGGGCCGCGTTGTGACGCTCATCACGCGTCAGCGTCGTCGCCGGATGACCGAGATGCTCGACCGCGCCGAGATCGACGCGCCGTTCGAGGACGCGCGCATCGGCGACGACCTGCTCGAGGAGATCGCGGGCCGTCAGCTCGCCGACGTCGACGCCTGACGCGCCGCACCACTCCCGGCACTCCCGCGCCTCTGGCACCCTGCGCTAGGTAGGAAATATCTCCGAGGTAGGACGAATCCCCACCGGATCGTCCTACCTCGGGTATTTGTCCTACGTCGAAGAGGAGTCGTCAGCGGCGTCAGAACAGCATGGCGGCGGCGTCAGCCCGCCTGCCGCGCGAGGTCGTGACGACGGATGCCGCCGCGCGGCGCGCAGCCAGACCGGGGACCGGCTCGCGTGGGGGAGCTTCTTCTTCGGCGTGGCCGGTCAGTCCGTGCACCCGCAGCAGCGGACGGACGCGCTTGGCCAGCCATTGCCGGTAGGCCTTCGGCGCGTAGGCGGAAGCGCCCGGATAGAGTCCGCGATACGAGCCGACCAACTCCGGATGCTCCCGCTCAAGCCATTGCCAGAACCACTGCTTCGCCCCCGGCCGCAGGTGCAGCGCGCCGAAGACCACCCGGTGTGCACCGGCTGCGCGGATGCGCCCCAGTGCGTCATCGAGCGTGGCGATCGAATCCGTGAGGTGGGGGAGGATCGGCATCAGGAACACGGTGACGCGGAATCCGGCATCCGTCGCTGCGCGGACGGTCTCGAGCCGCGCCGCGGCGCTCGGGGTCCCCGGCTCGAGGGCGCGCTGTAGCGCATCGTCGAACACGGCGATCGACATCGCGAGCGAGATGTCGACCTCACGGGAGGCTTCCGTCAGAAGCGGAAGATCGCGGCGCAGCAGCGTGCCCTTCGTGAGGATCGAGAACGGGGTACCGGCATCCGTCAGCGCCTGAATGATCCCGGGCATGAGTCGGTACCGTCCCTCGGCCCGCTGATAGGGGTCGGTGTTCGTGCCGAGCATGACTGGGTCGCCCGTCCACGAGGGTCGCGCGAGTTCCGTGCGCAGCACGTCGGCGACGTTGACCTTCACGACGATCTGCGAATCGAAGTCGCGCCCGGCGTCCAGCTCGAGATACTCGTGCGTGCCTCGGGCGAAACAGTTGTGACTGATGACGCCGTTCGCGATGAAATCACCGGTGCCGGTCGTGATGTCGACCATGTCGATGCTGTGCCCGAGGTCTTCGATTCCGACGACGCGGAGGTCACTCGATGTCTTCACCGCACCGTCGACGATCGAGAGCTTTCTCGTGATCGCGGGCCGTGAGATCTCGAAGAAACGCATTCGCGAAGCCAGCCCGCCCGTGACCCGGATAGCGCTCACCCCGTTCGGCCGCGGCCCCTCGGTGACGGCAGGGATATCAAAGCACGCAAGTGCCTCGCGGACCGTACCGAGCACGTCCTCGTTCTTGTTGCTGATTCTCAGCACACCCCGCGAACAGGAGCCTTCGGCGTCGAAGATCCCGCCCAGGTATCCGGCCAGCCATTCCTCGCTCGGGTCTGTAGGTCGCTGGATAAGGGCCTCAATTGCGGCCACCGCCTCTTTGCGTGCTGTATGGATAGCGAGCATGGCGCGCCGCTGCTCGGTTGCGGCTGTAAACGGCCTGACGTTGGTGGGGATTCCCTCGAGCGCCAATAGCGCCTGGGTGCGTTCGAGAGCCTCCGTGTCCGCGAGAGCGAGCCGAAAGGCGTGAATCGCGCCGGTGCGACCCCCACGCGGGTATGTCTTGTGCAGAATCATCCCGTCGCCCTTAATCATCCCCGCAAGGTAGCCCAGCCGCCACCATCTGTCGGTGGCGTCGTGCCCTGTGACTCTCGCCGCTCCAATCCCGAAACCCATCAGCCGGTTGTTAAAAGTCAGGTAGGGACGCTGCTCCGGTCCACTCATCGCTCCCGTCACGTGCTTCCAGCTTCGCTCGGTCAAGAAGCGGTGATCGGCGCTTGCGACGAGCTCTGTCCCATCGGCGAGGGTCACGCGGTGTGCGCGTCGGACCGTCGCCCACTTCGCGCGCACCGTTGTGGCAACGTACCGGCGGTACTCTCCGCGGCGTTCGGTGCCGATGATCGATTCTCCGACTCGAAGATCGCCGAGGGCGCGGGTGCGGCCGTCGGCGAGCAGGATCATGGTTTCCGGAGCTAGGCAGTACGAGCAGGCATGACTGCATCCGCGGTAGGGGTTCACTGTCCAGTCGAACGGCATCCCCGAGGCGCCGGGCACGTGGTTGAGGGCGCTCTTGGCGACGACCTCGTGAAAGGTCATCCCCGCGAACTCGGGTGTCGTGACCGAGCGGATGAAGCCGCCGAGGTGCTCCATTCCGGGCAGCGCGTTGCCATCGCTCGCGCCGATCGTCTGCCCGTTCCATCGCATGCGCACAGTCGAACAAAAATACGATCAACTGTCAACCCGCGGGTCAGATCAGCCGAACTGGATGCCGAACCTGGAGGCATCCTACAAACGCGAGACGCAGTACCGCCCGACGTGAACCGCAATCCCACACGGGGTTCGAAGCCGCACCGGCATGCGGGCATAGAATCGCGTCGGCGACGGGGCCGATCCGCCGATTCCGGCAGGCCCGCGCCATCGATGTGGAAGGAAGGGCTCACATGGAGCGCGACATCTACGACGAAGACCACGAGGCGTTCCGCGACGTCGTCAAGGAGTTCGTCAAGCGTTACGTCACGAACGAGGCGATTGCCCGGTGGGATGCCGAAGGCGAGATCGACCGCGACACGATGAAGGCCGCCGGTGAGTCCGGGCTTATCGGCCTGTCGGTGCCGGAGGAGTTCGGCGGCGCCGGGATGCTGCAGGACTACCGTTTCCGCGCGATCGTCATGGAGGAGGTCATCGCGGCAGGCTCGGGATCGCTGGCCGGTGCTTTCGGCATCCAGGATGACCTGGCCGTTCCCTACCTTGTGCACATGGGTACCCAGGAGCAGAAGGAGAAGTGGCTCCCTGGTATGGCCACCGGCGAGGTGATCGGTGCGCTCGCCATGACCGAGCCCGGCGCAGGAAGCGACCTTCGCGGCATCAAGACGACCGCGAAGAAGGTCGACGGCGGCTACGTCGTCAACGGCGCGAAGACCTTCATCTCCAGCGGCAAGACCGCCGACCTGGTGGTCACCTTCGTCAAGACCGGCGAGGGCAACCGCCCGGATGCCTTCAGCCTGCTGCTCATCGAGAACGGTATGGAAGGCTTCGACCACGGCAAGAAGCTGCACAAGATGGGCTTCCACGGCCACGACACCGCCGAGCTTTCGTTCAGCGACGTCTTCGTTCCCGAGGAGAACCTCATCAGCGGCCGCGAGGGCATGGGCTTCGTGCAGCTCATGATGAACCTGCCCCTCGAGCGCATGTCGATCGGCGTCGCGGGGGCCGCTGCGGCTCAGGCAGCCCTGGACTGGACCTTGGCCTACACGAAGGACCGCGAGGCCTTCGGGGAGCGGATCGCTGACTTCCAGAACACCCGATTCCGGCTTGCCGACATGGCTGCCGACGTCGAGGCGCTGTGGGCATATACCGATCGGGTTATGCGCGCGTACGCCGACAAGAAGCTCTCGGCCGAGGAGGCCGCGAAGTACAAGTTCTGGGCGACCGAGCGAGAGTGGGCGGTCCTTGACCTCGGGGTCCAGCTGCACGGCGGGTACGGCTACATCACCGAGTACCCGATCGCGCGCGCGTTCCTCGACGCTCGCGTCCACCGCATTTACGGCGGTACGAACGAGATCATGCGCGAGATCGTCGGCCGCGACCTCGCCGGCAAGCGCTGATCACACCTGCGACAGGATGCCGCGACACCGCCCTCTCAGGAGGCGCGGGTCGCGGCATCCGTCGTTCGGGATGCCTTGGCTCGGGACAACTCGGCTGGGTGAGGGACAACTCGGCTGGGTGAGGGACAACTCGGCTGACTAGGCGAGACCCCAGGGGAAGAAGAGGGTGAAGAGGGCGGCGGAGGCTAGCCAGAAAGCGGCGATGAAGACGACGTCGCGGGCGCGGAACGGCACGAGGTGTCGCTCGGTGCGATCGGGGTAGGCGCCGAAGGCGCGGGAGTCCATCGCGAGGGCCACCCGCTCGGCATGACGGATCGCGCCGGCAAGCAGCGGCACGAGATAGCTGGCCCAGCGGCGCAGACTCGCGACCGGTCCGCGCCCGCGGTGCGCGCCGCGCACGCGGTGGGCCTGCCGGATGATCTCAAGCTCGTGACCGAACCGGGGAACGAACCGGAACGCGGCCAGGGCTGTATACCCGATCCGGTACGGGACGCGCAGCTGCTGCACGCAGGCCCGCACGAGATCGGGACCGGTCGTGCTGAGGCCCGGGATGAGCGAGAGCGCGAGGATCGCAGCGAGCCGCAACCCCGTCGCAAGTCCGATCTCGAGAGCGCCGCTGTACAGGGTCCATGCCCCGATCTGCAGCACGGGCGGGGTATCGGCAACGAGTGCGGCATCCGTCCAGAGCGCGAAGCCGAAGCCCAACACCGCTATGGCGCCGGGTATCGCGAGAGCGAGAAGGACAGCTGCCCGGATGCTGAGACTCACGCCGACGAGCAGCACGAGGTACGACAGCGCGAGAAACGCCACCGGTGTCGCAAGATCGCGCACGAACACGAGCAGCACGAGCGCCGGAAGGACCGCTGCCATCTTCGCAAGCGGGTTCAGCCCATAGAGGAAGCGCACCGCCGAGGTGCGCCGCACGGCGGCGTACGGGTCATCGGCAACGGATGCCGGGAGCATTGTCGGCGCCGTCGTCACGGGCCACCCCCGGGAAGGTCAGCAACGCGGGTGACCGTTCGCAGTTCCGGGTGCGTGGCGAGCGGGGCGAGGGCGCGCGCGAGCGGCGGGACCCGCAGGCCCGCGCGGGCGATGAGCTCGGCATCCGCGAACACCTCGCCCGGCGCTCCGCAGGCCGTGAGGCGTCCCGACTCCATCACCGCCACGCGGTCGGCGTACTCGGCGACCAGCTGCATGTCGTGGGTGACGACGATGATGGTCGTGCCCTCACGGTTGAGGTCGCGCAGCAGACCGAGAAGTTCGTCTGCTCGGGCGCGATCTTGTCCGAACGTCGGCTCGTCGAGGACGAGCACGCGGGCGCCGGCGACAAGGGCGGTCCCGACCGAGAGGCGCCGCTTCTGGCCCCCCGAGAGCAGGAACGGATGAACGTGCGCGCGCTCGCGCAGCCCGAAGCGGTCGAGAAGGTCGAGGGTGCGCCGCTCGATTTCCGCCTCGTCGAGGTGCTGGCGTCGCAGGCCGTGCGCGATCTCGTCGAACACTGACGCCGCGATGAACTGGTGCTCGGGGTTCTGGAACACAAACCCGACGTGCGTAGACAGAGCCCGGTCATCCAGGCGGGCAACATCGAGGCCGTCGATCCGGACGGTGCCCCGGGGCGGCGTGAGCACCCCGGCCAGAGCCTGGATCAGCGTCGTCTTACCCGCCCCGTTCGCACCGACGATCGCGAGGAAATCGCCGTCGCGAACCTCGAGTGAGACATCCGTCAGAACTTCCGTCTTCTTGCGGCGCAGCGTGAGTCCGCGCACCTCGATGCGCGTGCCGGATGCCGACATCCGTGTCTCGGTCGCCGCACCCGCACCCGCCCCCGCCTCGCGTGTAGCAGCAGGAGCGGGCTGACGATCGAGTGCCGCGCGCAGTTCGTCGGGACTGATCGGCAGCGGGTCGAAGCGGTACCCGGCCTCCCGCAGGCGCAGAGCCGCGAGCGTCGAGGTCGGCAGCCACACGCCGAGGTCGTGCAGTTCGGCCGCGCGCCCCCGCAGGATCTCGTCAACCGCCCCATCGGCGATCACGACGCCTGCGGCATCCAGCACGACGACGCGGTTCACGAACGGGGCGGCGGCGTCGAGGTTGTGCTCGATGAGCACGATCCCCTTGTCGCCGGATGCCGCGAGCTCGCCGAGAGCGGCATAGACGTCATCGATCCCGCGGGGATCGAGGTTTGCCGTCGGTTCGTCGAGCACGAGAAGGGGCGAACCCATGGCCAAGGCGCACGCGATCGCGAGCCGCTGCCGACCGCCTCCGGAGAGGCGATCCGGGTTCTCTGACCGCCGTTCCCACAGCCCGACCCGACGCAGCGCGCTCTCGGCGCGGGCGAGCACCTCGGCTGCCGGCAGACGCAGGTTCTCGGGCCCGAACGCGACCTCGTCGAGCAACGTGCCAGTGACAAGTTGCGCGTCGGGGTCCTGGAACACGATCCCCACCTGGGTCGACAGCTGCGCGACAGAGTGCGTCGCGGCATCCATCCCGGCTACCTCGACGCGGCCCGTCAACGTGGCGGGAACGGCGTGCGGGATGAGCCCGTTCATGGCGAGGGAGAGCGTCGACTTGCCCGAACCGCTCGGCCCGAGAAGCAGCACGACGTCGCCGCGCGACACCTCGAACGACACGGATGCCGGGGTCGCGGCATCTTCACCCTCGTGTGTGATCCCGACCTCGCGCAGCTGCAGCAGCCGCGCGTGTTCCCTGCCGTGGGTCGGCTTCGGTGTCGCCGTCTCGCCGGGAGCGGGGGCGACGGAGGCCGAGCGTGCGGCGGAGTCGGGGGGAGCTGTCACGGGTCCTCGTCGGGAAGGGAAGTATGCCCTAACTTAGCTGAACCTAACTCCACGCGCCCCGAGATTCCGGTTTCGCGAGGAAGCCGCGTGGAGCGTCACGCGCGCCGCGCGACGCCAGCGCGCCGCAGCGAGACGCCGATTCCCAGACCCGCAGCAGTCCACGCGACGGGGCCGAGCACGGCCACGATGAGGTAGATGATCTGGGCCAGCAGCGGAAGGGAGGCGAGGTCGGCGGCGAAGGCGACGACGACAGCGACCAGGATGCCGATGACGACGGCCGAGATGAAGAACCGCCATGCATCCCACACCCGGTAGCGGGTGAGGGCGGCAACGAGCTCCTGGATGCCGCCGAAGAGGATCGCGGTGCCGAGGAACCGCAGCGCCCACTGGGGAGCCATGGCGCTGGCCACCAGGGCCGCGAACACGTGGCTCAGGAGCGCGACCCAGGGCAGACGGATGACCTCCTGCGCGATGATCCCCGGCAGCACGTGTGCGCCGAGAACGAATCCATAGAAGATCGGTGCGATCCCGAGCACGAACGGCGTGACCCAGCCCGCAATACCCGCGAGGAGCCCCGTCGCGACGCCGATGGCGGCGGTCGTGAGGAGCACACGCGTCGTCAGGACGGAGGATCGGGCCACCGTATCAGCGTACTGCCGCGTTCGGGACCAAAGTCGGTCTCAGAGACGTCTGCGCCGTCGGGTCAGTCGCACTCCGGGCAGCGGCGGGGCGGGGATGCGCTCCGGGCCGTGGTCGATGACGTGACCGAATCGGGCAGCCGCGTTCTCCCAGTCCTCGCGGGCGGCGACGATCTCGTCGTGTGAGCGTCCGACGAAGTTCCACCACATCACGATCTCGTCCGGGAACGGTTCGCCCCCGAGTAGGAAGATCCGCGCGCCCCCGGTCGATCGCAGGGTGATCGCGTCGCGGTGTGTGCCGAGGTAGAGCAGGTGGTTCGTATCTAGTTCGGCGGTGTCGTGCGCCTGCCCGCCGGGTGCGCCGCTGACTGTCACGTCGCCATCGATCAGCAGCAGCGCGTGCTCCCATGCCTGATCGAGCGGGACGAGTACGTCAGCTCCCGGCGTCAGCTCCAGTTCGGCACCGACGATCGGGGTGTGTGCGGTGGCCGGTGAGGACGCGTCGCCGAGTGTTCCGAGCACGACGGTAGCCTGCGCGCTCCCCGAGGCGGCTGGCAGGTCGAGCACCGGAAGATCCGCGTGCTGTTCAAAGGATGCCTCCCCGAACCGGGTTGCGTCGGGAAGAGCCACCCACAGCTGCAGGGCGTCGAGGTCGACATCCGTCTCGCCTACCGAGTATTCGGAGTGGGAGATCCCGGCGCCCGCCGTCATGAGGTTGAGCACCCCTCGACGCACGATCACATCGCTGCCGACCGAGTCGCGGTGGCGCACCTCGCCGTTGATGGGCCACGTCACGGTCTGCAGGCCGATGTGCGGGTGCGGCTCGACGCGCATGGTGGTTCGCTGCGGCCCGAACCGGTCGAGAAAGCACCATGCGCCGACAAGGGGCAGGTCGCGCTGCGGGAGTGCCCGGGAAACCTGCATCGCGCGCAGTCCCCCGAGCGGCACATCCCGCATCTCGAGGTTCAGCAGGCGGGGTCCGTCGCAGTCGGCTGCACCCTCTTCGGCGACCGCTGCGTCGGAATCGAGGCGGGTCATCCCTGGGGCGCTGACCCGTGGGGCCACGCGATGTCGAGCCCGTTCACCTCGTGCTTCTGCAGGTAGCGCACGACGAACGAGCACTCCGGCACGACGGTTTCGCCGCGGGAGGCGACATCCGCCATGGCCTCCCCGATGAGTTCGGTTCCGAACCCGCGGCCCGAGAAGGCCGGATCGATCTCGGTGTGGGGAAAGACGAGGCGGCCCTGCTCGTCGGCGACGAATTCGGTGAAGCCGGCGAGAGCTCCGTCGATGCTGATCTCGTATCGTCCCTTGGCGTCGTTGCGCACGACCTCGGGGGTCACATCCGTGTCGGTCATCAGCTGTCCTTTCGTTGCTTCCTCCCAACGTAGGTGGCGGCCTCGGTGTTCCGCGAGGGTTGGCTTCTCGGGCATCGCTGCACTCCCGTCAGGCAGACTCGGGTGGTGACTCCTTCACCGACGCTCGCCGACGCGGTGACAGACGCCGCCCCGGATGCCGTCTATGACGCCTTCGTGGCATGGGCCGAGGGTCGCGGCATCCGTCTCTACCCGGCGCAGGATGAGGCGGCTATCGAGCTGGTCTCGGGTTCGCACGTGGTGCTGTCGACCCCGACCGGCACCGGCAAGTCGCTCGTCGCGATCGCTGCCCACACCGCGTCCCTGGCTCGCGGGGGCCGTTCGTATTACACCGCGCCGATCAAGGCGCTCGTGGCCGAGAAGTTCTTCGCGCTGGTCGAGATCTTCGGCGCCGAGAACGTGGGAATGGTCACCGGCGACTCGTCCGTCAACGCAGACGCACCGATCGTCTGCTGCACCGCTGAGATCCTCGCGAACATCGCCCTGCGGCAGGGCACGGATGCCGACATCGACGCCGTCGTGATGGACGAGTTCCACTACTACGGCGACCCCGAGCGCGGCTGGGCGTGGCAGGTGCCGCTGCTGCTTCTTCCGCGCGTGCAGTTCCTGCTCATGTCGGCGACCCTCGGCGATGTCACCCCGATCGTGTCCGACCTCGAGCGCCGCACGGGACGCGAGGTGGCGCAGATCACCGGCGTCGAGCGCCCCGTGCCGCTGCACTTCTCGTATGAGCGGCGCCCGGTCCACGACGTCGTCGAGCGGTTGCTGGAGGAAGCCGAGACTCCGATCTACATCGTCCACTTCTCGCAGGCCGCGGCCCTCGAGCGGGCCCAGGCGCTCATCAACACCAAGATCGCCTCGCGCGAGCAGCGCGATCAGATCGCGGCCGAGATCGGCGGGTTCCGGTTCACGACGGGGTTCGGCAAGACGCTTTCGCGCCTGGTGCGCGCCGGCATCGGCATCCATCACGCCGGGATGCTGCCGCGCTACCGGCGCCTGGTCGAAACCCTCGCCCAGCGAGGCCTGCTCAAAGTCATCTGCGGCACCGACACCCTCGGCGTCGGGATCAACGTGCCGATCCGCACGGTGCTCATCACAGCGCTCACGAAGTTCGACGGCACCCGGATGCGGCAGCTCAGTGCCCGTGAGTTCCATCAGGTCGCAGGTCGCGCGGGCCGGGCCGGATTCGATCCCTACGGCAACGTCGTCGTGATGGCGCCGGAGTGGGAGATCGAGAACGCGGTGGCCCTCGCCAAGGCCGGCGACGACGCTGCCAAGCGCAAGAAGATCGTGCGCAAGAAGGCTCCCACTGGTCAGGTGAACTGGGGCGAGGGCTCGTTCGAGCGGCTTGTCGCCGCCGAACCCGAGCCGCTCACCCCGCATCTGCAGCTGACCGCCGCGATGCTCATCAACGTCATTGGCCGCGGCGGAGACGTCTTCGGGAACGTGCGCGCGCTCGTCTTCGACAACCACGAGCCCCGCGCCCGGCAGTACGAGCTGGCGCGTCGGGCGCTGGCGATCTTCCGCACGCTGCGGACGGCAGGGATCGTGGATGCCGATGCTGACGGCATCCGTCTCACCGTCGATCTGCAGCCGAACTTCGCCCTGAACCAGCCGCTCTCCCCCTTCGCGCTCGCTGCGATCTCCCTTCTCGACCCCGACGCGAGCGCCCTGGCGACCCCTTCCGTCCCCACGAACTCCGCAGAATCGCACGAACTCCGCAGTCCTGAGCCAGAATCCTCCGAACCTGGCGCGAATCTGCGAACGTCGGGTTCCACGACCACGGCCGGCACTGGCCACTACGCGCTGGATGTCGTGAGCGTGATCGAGGCGACCCTGGATGACCCCCGCGCGATCCTCTCGCAGCAGGAGTTCCGCGCGCGGGGTGAAGCGGTGGCGGCCATGAAGCGCGACGGGCTCGAGTACGACGAACGGATGGCGCTGCTCGAAGAGATCACCCACCCGAAGCCGCTGGCAGAGTTGCTTGCCCAGTCGTTCGCGGTCTTCGCGTCGAGCCAGCCGTGGGTCCTCGATTTCGAGCTCTCGCCCAAGTCAGTCGTGCGAGACATGTACGAGCGGGCGATGTCGTTCGGGGAGTTCGTCTCGTTCTACCAGCTCGCCCGCAGCGAAGGTCTGGTGCTGCGCTACCTCTCGGATGCCTACCGTGCCGTCCGCCAGACCGTGCCCGCCGAGGCGCACACAGACGACCTGCTCGACCTCATCGAGTGGCTCGGCGAGCTGGTCAGGCAGGTTGACTCGTCGCTCGTGGACGAGTGGTCGGCGCTGATCGATCCGGCGGCCGACCCCGAAGCGCCGGTCGTGCCACCCGCGCCGCCGTCCGTGCTCACCAACCGCCGGGCCTTCACCGTGCTCGTGCGCAACGAACTGTTCCGCCGGGTGCAGCTCGCGGCCCTCCAAGACGACGACGCGCTGGCAGAACTCGATCCGGGCGTCGACTGGTCTGCGGCGATGGATCGGTACTACGACGAGCACGACGAGATCCTCACGGGCGGTCCCGCGCGCTCGCCGCAGCTCTGCGTTATCGATACGACGGATGCCGACACCTGGCGGGTCGAGCAGATCATCGACGACCCCGCCGGAGACCATGACTGGCGCATCCGTGCCGAGGTGGACCTTGCGGCATCCGTCGAGGAGGGAACCGCTGTCGTTCGCGTCACTGAGGTCGTGCGGCTGTGAGCGGCGACGGTGCTGGCCGTGGCAGCGTCAGCGGCGCCGGATACGGTGGAGCGGTGAGCACGCCCGAAGACCCCTACGCCGATCTGGTGTGGGATCCGGACGATCTCGCGCCACCTCCCGACGGCGAGGAGCCGCCCGAGGACTGGGCGCCGGCCGCCGCCGGCATCCAGGCCGCACCTGCGGCTCCCGCCCGCTCGTTCGCAGGTGCAGATCCGCTCGCCGTGCTGGGCGAGGTGTACGGATACGACTCGTTTCGCGCCGACCAGGCCGACATCGTCGACCATGTCACCGCGGGCGGGGATGCCGTCGTCTTGATGCCGACCGGCGGCGGCAAGAGCATCACGTACCAGGTTCCCGCGCTCGTGCGCGAGGGCACGGGCCTGGTGATCTCGCCCCTCATTGCCCTCATGCACGACCAGGTCGAGGCGCTGCGCGCCAACGGCGTGCGAGCTGCGGCGCTGAACTCCACGCAGTCAGCGCCCGAGCGCGCCGACACCGAGCGCGCGTACCTGAGCGGTGAGCTCGACCTGCTCTACGTCGCCCCCGAGCGTCTGTCGGGCGCCGCGACGACGGCACTCCTGCAGCGCGGGCGGCTGAGCGTCATCGCTATCGACGAAGCCCACTGTGTGTCGCAGTGGGGCCACGACTTCCGACCCGACTACCTGGCTCTCGGTGATCTCGCCGAGCGCTTTCCCGGTGTCCCCCGCATGGCGCTCACCGCTACCGCAACGCGTGAGACCCACCGCGAGATCACCGATCGGCTTCGCCTTCCCGACGCCCGCCACTTCGTCGCGAGCTTCGATCGTCCAAACATCCAGTACCGCATCGAGCCCAAGACCGACGTGCGCCGCCAGCTCACCGCGTTCGTGCGCGCCCAGCCCGCCGGCGCATCCGGCATCGTCTACGCCCTGAGCCGCAAGAGCGTCGAGCAGACCGCGGCGTACCTGCGTGGTCAGGGTATCGACGCACTGCCGTACCACGCGGGGCTGGATGCCGCCATCCGTGCCGCGAACCAGCAGCGGTTTCTGCGCGAAGACGGCGTCGTCATGGTCGCGACTATCGCCTTCGGGATGGGCATCGACAAGCCCGACGTCCGGTACGTCGCCCACATCGACCTGCCGAAATCGGTCGAGGGCTATTACCAGGAGACCGGTCGGGCCGGCCGCGACGGTGAGCCGTCGGTGGCGTGGATGGCGTACGGCCTCGCGGATGTCGTGCAGCAGCGGCGCCTCATCGACGGCGGCGAGGGCGATCTTGCCCGCAAGCGCCGCCAGCATCAGCACCTGGATGCCATGCTCGCCCTCTGCGAGACCGTCGAGTGCCGGCGGGTGAATCTGCTGGGGTACTTCGGCCAGCCCGCCGAGGCCTGCGGCAACTGCGACACGTGCCTCGAGCCGCCCCAGACGTGGGACGGACTCGTCCCGGCCCAGAAGCTGCTCTCCACGATCGTGCGCCTCCAGCGCGAGCGCGGCCAGGCGTACGGGGCGGGGCAGCTCATCGACATCCTGCGCGGCGCCGACACCGAACGGATCCGCCAGCTCGGTCACCAGAGCCTCGCGACCTACGGCATCGGGTCCGACCTGTCAGACCAGGACTGGCGCAGCGTCGTGCGCCAGCTCCTTGCCCGGGGCATCCTGGTCGCCCGCGGTGAGTACGGCACGCTCGCTCTCGGCGAGGCGGCTGGCCCCGTGCTCAAGGGCGAACAGGCGGTGCCCCTTCGGCGCGATGTCGCTGGACGCGTGGGATCGGCGCGCGTGCGCAAGACCGCCGCGACTGATGTCGCCCCGGCTGACCGCGACCTCTTCGAGGCGCTGCGGGCGTGGCGGGCCGAGACCGCGCGCGAGCAGGGAGTGCCCGCCTACGTCGTCTTCGGCGACGCGACCCTGCGCGCGCTGGCCGCCACCCGCCCGACCTCGGCCGCGGGACTCGAGGGGATCACCGGCATCGGGGCGAAGAAGAAGGATGCCTACGGCGACGCCGTCCTCGCCGTCGTCGCCGCTCACGCCTGACTCGACAACCCGGAGGCGTTCAGTCCCGCAACGAGCCAGTGCGAGGCGCCCCGTAGGCTGGCCCCATGACCCGACCCGGCACCGCGATCGTTGTCATGGGAGTCAGTGCGAGCGGCAAGTCGGTGGTCGGGATCGAGATCGCCCGGCGCCTCCACCTCCCGTTCGTCGACGCCGATGACCTGCATCCAGCCGAGAACGTCGCGAAGATGTCGCAGGGCATTCCGTTGACGGATGCCGACAGGATGCCGTGGCTCGACCTGGTCGGCGACCGGCTGGCGCTGCGCTCCACGGGCGGAGAGGTGCCCGACAGCGCCGTCGCAGAGGCGTCCGGTGTCGTCGTCGCGTGCTCCGCGCTGAAGCGGTCGTATCGGGATCGCCTGCGCGCACGTGCTCCTCACACGGTGTTCGTCCACCTCACCGGTGATCCGGAGCTCCTCAGCGCCCGGGCGCTCGCCCGCACCGGACACTTCATGCCCCCGGCGCTGCTGGCCTCGCAGCTGGCCACGCTCGAACCGCTCGGTGACGACGAGGCGGGCGTGGTGGTCGATGTCACCGAGGCTGTGGCAACGGTCGCCGAGCGCGCCGTGGGGTGGGTGCAACGCGAGGGGAGCGAGTGAGGCGGCATCCGGCTGGAGGCTTCCGGAGCGCCCTGTCGCAACACCACAACCATCCGGTCCGACGTCGTCGACCCTTGTTGTAGGCATCGTGAAGCGATTTGAGCCGTCTTTGTGGGATGCCTACCGTGGACCCTGACGTTCTCTTCCCCCTCATCGAGAGGTGATCTCATGGTCGACGCTGCTGTCCGTCCGTCCGAAACACCCACCGCCGAACCGCACATCGACGCCGAACTGGTCACGCGGATGCTGCTTGGCACGTGGGCTGACACCCGGCGCGAAGCCCGCGAGATGATCAAGGACCCGGCGTTCTGGCAGATCAACGGCCTGTCTATGCAAGAGCACCGCGAGCGGGTCCTCAGCCAGCTGCATCTGTTGGTTGACGCTGGCGGATCCCGCCGCGCATTCCCCAAGAAGTACGGCGGGCTCGAAGACAACGGGGCCAACCTCGCCGGCTTCGAGGAGCTCGTGCTTGCCGACCCGAGCCTGCAGATCAAGTCGGGCGTGCAGTGGGGGCTGTTCGGCTCGGCGATCTATCAGCTGGGCACCGAGAAGCACCACGACAAGTGGCTTCCCGGCGTCATCTCGCTCGACTTGCCCGGGGCTTTCGCGATGACCGAAACCGGGCACGGATCGGATGTCTCGGCGATCGGCACGACGGCGACCTATGACCCCGAGACCGAAGAGTTCGTCATTCATACTCCCTTCCGCGGAGCGTGGAAGGACTACCTCGGCAATGCCGCGCTGCATGGCAAGGCAGCGACGGTGTTCGCACAGCTGATCACCGGCGGCGTGAACTACGGCGTGCACTGCTTCTTCGTGCCGATCCGCGACGACGAGGGCACCTTCCTGCCGGGTGTCGGCGGCGAGGATGACGGCGTCAAGGGCGGGCTCAACGGCATCGACAACGGTCGCCTGCACTTCGACCAGGTCCGCATCCCGCGCGAGAACCTGCTGAACCGCTACGGCGATGTCGCGCCCGACGGCACCTACTCCAGCCCGATCGACAGCCCCGGCCGACGCTTCTTCACGATGCTCGGCGCGCTCGTGCAGGGGCGCGTTTCGCTCGACGGCGCCTCGACGTGGGCATCCGCCCTCGCGCTCACGATCGCGGTGACGTACGGCAATCAGCGTCGTCAGTTCGACAACGGTGCTGGAACCCCCGAGGTCACACTCCTGGACTACGGCAAGCACCAGCGTCGGCTGCTGCCCCGGCTCGCGCAGGTCTACGCGCAGGCCTTCGCGCACGACGAGCTCCTGCAGATGTTCGACGGCGTCTTCAGCGGTCGCACCGACACTCCCGACGAGCGCGAGGATCTCGAAACGCTCGCCGCGGCGCTGAAGGCGCTCTCGACCTGGAACGCGCTCGACACGATTCAGGAGGCGCGCGAAGCCTGCGGCGGCCAGGGCTTCCTCGCCGAAAACCGCCTCACCGCGCTACGCGCCGACCTCGACATCTACGTCACCTTCGAGGGCGACAACAACGTGCTGCTGCAGCTGGTCGGCAAGCGGCTGCTGTCGGACTACGCCAAGCAGTTCAAGGGCAAGGATGCCGCATCCCTCGCCCGCTTCGCCGTGGGTCAGACTGCCGGCAACGTCGTCCACGGCGCGGGTCTGCGCCAGTTCGGCCAGGTCGTCACCGACTTCGGCTCTACCGCTCGCGCTGTCGAGCGCGGGCTTCGGGGCGACCAACAGCACGAGCTGCTCGGCGACCGCGTCCAGCAGATGGTTTCCGACATCGCCGGGCGGCTGCGCCCGGCTTCCAAGATGTCGAAGACGGATGCCGCGGCCCTGTTCAACGAGAACCAGGCCGAGCTCATCGAGGCCGGTCGCGCCCACGGTGAGCTGCTGCAGTGGGAGGCGTTCACGGATGCCGTGAACCGCATCGAGGATGCCGACACCAAGCAGGTGCTCACGTGGCTGCGTGACCTGTTCGGCCTGACCCTCATCGAGAAGCACCTGTCGTGGTATCTCATCAATGGGCGCCTGTCGAACCAGCGAGCCGCTGCAGTCACCCGGTACATCGACCGGCTGCTACGCCGGCTGCGGCCCCACGCCCAGGAGCTCGTCGACGCGTTCGGGTACGAACCCGAGCATGTTCGCGCACCCATCGCGTCCGGTGCAGAGCAGGCGCGTCAGGACGAGGCTGCCGACTACTACGCGCGCCAGGCAGCCGACGGGTCGGCACCGATCCCCGAGAAGGTAGCCAAGTCCGGTCGGTGAGGCGCGGCGCTCGCGCGCAGCGCCCCACCTCGCCGCGCTAGGCGACGCTCTGCGCTGCCTTCTCGATCACATCGGCGACGGCATCCGGCTGCGACAGGAACGGCGAGTGGCTCGAGGCAAGTCGCGCGGTCTGCGATCCTGCCCGTGCTGCAAGGGCTTCCTGTGCCACCACCGGGAAGACCGTGTCGTCCTCGGTGATCAGATAGGTGGTGGGCCGGTCGCGCCAGGCCACCTGGGTGAGCGTGTCGGAGAACGGCTGCACCGCCTGCGAGAGCAGTCGCGAACTCGCGCGGTCAGCCTCGTCCTGGCTCATGTCGTTGAAGAAGAGCGTGTGCGGGGGTAGCTCGTCGTTGCCGGCCGTTGACAGCGGGCCATCGATGACCCACCAGTCCGGCGCGACCCCGCCGACCGCACCCAGCAGTGACTCGCCCTCGTCCAGCGCGAAGGCCGCGATGTAGACGATGTGGGCGACCTTCGGGTCGGTGGCGCCTTGCGTCGTCGGAACACCGCCGTACGAGTGCGCAACGACGACAACCGGGCCATCGATGCTGTCGATGGCTGCGGCGACGGCATCCGCGTCATCCTGCAGTGTGAGCGTCGCCTTGTCGTCGGCGTGCACGGTCGGCAGATCAACGGTTTTCACGGTCCAGCCGCGATCGATCAGGATGCTGGTCAGCGGTTCGAAGGCCCAGGAGCCGTGCCAAGCGCCGTGGACCAGGAGCAGAGTAGGGCGGGACATCAGTGTCCTTTCTCGAGGGATCGGGTTAGGGTCTCAACGTATTCGCGAGTGTCCGCGCGGGCAGTGGCGCCCGGTGCGAAGGAGTGGCGATGGCTGCAGAGTGGGGCCCGACGATCCAGGGATCCACCAGAGGGATGCCCGGATGGAGCGGTCACGACCTGTTCTGTGATGCCATCGCGGAGGTCTACGTGGGCGTCCTGCCGCGGCGCCCCGAGCGGCCGAGCTTCGACGCCGACTTCGCGACGTACGACCTGGGTGATGCATCGCTCGGGATGATCGACACGCCGGCAGTGTGGGCCGACCGCACGCGGAGCTCGATCCGCCACGTGCCCGACGACGCGCTGTTCATCAATCACAGCACGACACCCTGGGGGTTGCAGCAGGGTGGCCGGGAGTGGGCTACCGGGGCGGCATCCGCCCTCGTCTTGGACAACGCTCAGCCGTTCACGGTGACGGTGGGCGAGAACCGGCGGCTGCGCCTGTCATCGCTGCGTGTTCCGCAGTCCCTCGTGGGGCGTCGTCTCGCCGAGCCCGAGGCTCTCAATGACGCCCTGAGCCGTGGCGGTGTCGGCGCCCTCCTCGGGACCCAGATGGGCATGCTCGCGGCTGCCACGAGAGCGCGCCTGGCAGGCGCCGCCACCGCCATGGTCGACACGGTTTTGGAGCTGCTCGACGCGGCATCCCGCGGCGTCGCTCCGCCTGACCGGGTGGCGACCATGAAGGCCTATGTGGAGAGCCGGCTCGCTGATCCCCGACTCGGGGCGGCGGAGGTCGCCCGCGCGTTCGGGTGCTCGGTTCGGACGGTCCACGAGCAGTTCGGGCGCGACGGCACCACGCTCGGCTCCTACCTTCGCGCGGCGCGACTGGACCGGGCCCGTCAGATGCTCCTGGCTCCCGCACCACGCACGCGCACCATTGCGGCAATCGCGCGGGAGTGCGGATTTGCCGACGTGGGGACTTTCCACCGCGCCTACCGTGCGCGCTTCGGGGTGAGCCCTGCAGCAGACCGGTGACCCGCGCCTCCGCTGGCGCGCCCCGGATGTCGGCGGCGGACCCTAGCCTGTGAGCATGAGTTCCGAGATGGTCCGCACCGATCTGGTCATCGAGGACGACGGTCTTGCCCGCTGCGGCTGGGTCGGTGCTGATCCGGAGTACATCCGCTATCACGACGAGGAGTGGGGCCAGCCGCTGCACGGTGACCGCGCTCTGTTCGAGAAGATGAGCCTCGAGGGCTTTCAAGCGGGGCTGTCGTGGATCACGATTCTGCGCAAGCGCCCGCGTTTTCGCGAGGTGTTCGCGGGGTTCGAGCCCGAGGCCGTCGCGGCTTTCGACGAGCACGACATCGCGCGCCTCATGACGGATGCCGGCATCGTGCGCAACCGGGCAAAGATCGAGGCGACGATCTCTAACGCAAGGCTCGTGACGGAGATGGCGCCCGGGGAGCTCGACGCGCTGCTGTGGTCTTTCGCTGTGCCAGGCGATGAGCGGCCACGCCCCACAGGGCTGAGGGAGCTGCCCGCCACCACCGCGGCATCCGAGGCCCTGAGCCGCGCGCTGCGGCGCCGCGGGTTCCGATTCGTCGGGCCGACGACGATGTACGCCCTCATGCAGTCGGCCGGGATGGTCGACGACCACCTCGACGGGTGCTGGCGAGCCGCCTGAATCCGGCTCTGGAGCCGCTACCGCGGCGTTTCGGCGTCGGGGTCTGTCAGCTCAGGTGTGGCAAGCGCGACTCCCGTTTCGATCAGGTGCGGGGCGTCATGGTCGACGACCTTCACGATCACCCCGCGGCGGCGCAGCTCAGCCACGGTGCGGATCTCTTCCCCGACATCTCGCCCCAGAGCGTGCACCGTGGCAACCACGACGACATCACCGCGGCGCAGGCGCCCGAACAGGCGGGCCAGTCGGTCCTCCCACGACTCGAGGGTCTCGGGCGACGGATGGCGAAAGTTCTCGATGGGAACACCGAACCGCGTCAGCGCGTCGTGCTGGCTCACCACCGGCGGCATCCCCTCGCGGGAGACCACGACACCGACCAGGCGCGCGTCGGAGGGGCGCGCTCGCCACCACGCGCTGTCGGCGCGTTGCGGGGCGAAGCACGTCGGACAGTCCGCCGCCTGGTGCGCGCCGGGGGATGCCGCGACGGGCCCGCCGTGATCGTCAGTCATGGAGGCCTCCACGGCTATTGTGCCTGACGGTGTCGACACTGGCGCCACTGGTGTCGTATCAGTCCGCGCTCTCCAGTCGCAGTTCGACGTTCAGCTGCGAAGCGTCGAGCTCGGCAAGGGCCCGACGCAAGGCTGCGCTGCCGAACTGGCCGCCGCCGCTCAGCTCGATGAGTCGCTCCCGGCGCACCCTGATGAGGGCGAGCCGCAGCTCGAGGATGTCGCGCGCTTCCTCATCCTCTGCTTCGCCGGACTGCAGGAACAGGGGCCCGACCCGCTCGGTGAACTCCGCCGCGAACGGCGAACCGTCGCGGCGCGTGAGTGACCCGTCATCGGCAGCCATGAGTGCAGCCTGGTGCATCTCGCGCGCGAGCCGCTGCTGCTCGGATCGCACGAGGTTCTCGTCGTCTTCGTTGGAGACGCGGAGGAGTCGCACCAGGGCCGGGAGAGTGAAGCCCTGCAGCATGAGGCTGGTCAGCGCGACGGCGAACGCGACGAAGATGAGGAAGTGTCGGGAGGGAGCGTCGGCGGGCAGTGTCTGGGCCGCCGCGAGGGTGACGACGCCCCGCATCCCCGACCAGACGATGATCGTCCCGTGCTTCCATCCGAGGGGTGCGGCTCGGTAGTAGTTCAGGTCGGACATGGCGCGAGAGATCCGACGGCGGAAGCCGGCGAGGCGACGGTTCCAGCCGGCCTCGGTGATGTGGCGGCCGCGGTCTCCATACTGCTCGGGACCGCCGGCTTCGATCTCATCGATCCGGTCTGAGATGGCGTTCAGTCGCTGGGTGCGCCTGGGATGCAGCCGCCGCCCCTGCCCCCAGACCAGCAGCGCGACGTATCCGGTCCGGACGACGAGCAGGATGCCGAAGGCCGCCCCCGCGATCCACAGGCCGTGAGCGATGCCGTGGATGCCGTTGGCGGTGCCCGTGACGATCTCGCTCATTTCGAGACCCATGATGAGGAAGACGCCTCCCTCGAGGAGGAGTTCGACGGTATGCCAGGTGACGCGGTCGGACATGCGCTGTTCGGGCGTGAACCAGCGATCCGCGCCCTGGCCTGTGACGATTCCCGCGACGACGGCGGCGACGAGTCCCGACCCGCCCAGCTCTTCAGTGGGGAGGTAGGCGACGAAGGGAACGATGAACCCGGCTGCCGTGGTTGCTGCCGAGCTACGCAGCCATGATCGCAGGCGGAGGTTCGCGTAGCCGACGATCGCGCCGATCACGATCGCGATGAAGACTGCCCAGAAGAACCCGCCGACCGCGTCGATGGCCGGCGGAGCCTGGCCGGTCGAGGCGATCATGACGAATGCGGCCACTGCCGAGTTCAAGATCACCAGTGCGCTCGCGTCGTTGAGCAGGCTCTCTCCCTCGAGCATCGTCACGACCCGTCGGGATACGCCCAGTCGCTTGGCAACCGCCGTGGCGACGGCGTCCGTGGGGCTGAGGATCGCACCCAGAGCCAGCGCCAGGGGATACCCGAGATCGGGGATCGCGAAGTAGAAGAACGTGCCCAACACGAACGAGCTCACGAACACGAGCACGACCGCAAGGCCCGCGATCGGGAGGAGGTCGCGGCGGAACTCGACAGCGGGGAGCGAGACAGCCGCCGAGTAGAGCAGCGGTGGCAGCACGCCCACCAGGATCCATTCCGGGTCGACGCTGATGTCGGGAAGGAACGGGAGGTAGCTTGCGACGATCCCGACCAGCACGAGAAGGAGCGGCCCCGCAACCTTGATGCGCGGGGCGACGCGGGCTGTCATCGCGACGACGAGAACCCCGCCGATGACGAACAGGAACGCGTCTCGTGTGGTCACAGCAGCCCTCGTGCGGCGACAGCGTCGCGCTCCGAGACCAGCTCGGCAACGGAGGCATCGATGCGCGCCCGTGCGCGCGCATCGACCTCGAGCCCCTCGATGATCCGGTATCCGGCGCCATCCGATGACACCGGGAACGAGCAGATGAGGCCTTCGGGAACGCCGTACTCGCCGTGGGAGACGACCGCGGCAGAGGTCCACGCGACTCCCGCGGTCTCGTCCCGGACGTGGTCGATCGCGGCAGCCGCGGCGGATCCCACCGAGGAGGATCCGCGGACGTCGATGATCTCGGCGCCGCGCTTCGCAACCCGGGGGATGAAGGTGTCATCCAGCCAGGTCAGCGCCGCATCCTCTCCGCCGAGTCGCGCAGCCAGGGCGGCACGTGCCGGCATCCCGTCGACGAGGGCATGGTCGACGTCGGGGAACTGTGTCGCCGAGTGGTTGCCCCAGATCGTCATCCGCTCGATGCTCGCCGCCGGCCGGTCCAGGGCACTGGCGACTTGCGCAACGGCACGGTTGTGATCCAGGCGGGTGAGCGCCGCGAACCGCTCGGCCGGGACGTCGGGCGCGGATGCCGAGGCGATCAGCGCGTTGGTGTTCGCCGGGTTTCCGACCACGAGCACCCGCACATCGTCGGCTGCCACTGCGCCGATAGCGGCGCCCTGCGGCCCGAAGATCCCGGCGTTGGCTTCGAGGAGGTCAGCGCGTTCCATGCCCGCCGTTCGCGGGCGCGCCCCTACAAGGAGCGCGATGTTGCAGCCGTCGAAGCCGGCGTGAGCATCGTCGGTGACCTCGACGTCGGTCAGGAGCGGGAACGCGCCGTCCATGAGTTCGAGTGCGGCGCCCTCGGCGGCCCTCATCCCCTGCGGAATCTCCAACAGTCGCAGCCGCACCGGCCGGTCGGGCCCGAGCATGTCGCCGGCGGCGATGCGAAACAGCAGCGCGTAGCCGATCTGGCCGCCTGCGCCGGTGATGGTAACTGTCGTGGGCGTCGCGTCGGGAGCCATGACCCAGAGCGTAGTCGTCGGCCTCGTCTCAGGTTGGTCCGATGGTCCCACTTCAGGGAACGCGTGAGGTCCTGACGGGGTTCTCCCGGCGGAGGAGATCGGCCGCGATCTCGCCGATCACGATGGCCGGCGCGTGCGTGTGACCGCGGATGATCGTCGGCATCACCGAGGCATCGGCCACGCGCAGGCCCGAGACGCCGCGCACGCGGAGCTTCGGGTCGACGACGGATGCGGCATCCGTCCCCATCCGGGCCGTGCCGACGGGGTGGTAGAGCGTGTGCGAATAGCGGCGCATCGACAGCTCGATCCGCTCGGCGCTGGTCATGCGCTCGCCGCCCTCGGGCTGCACCCAGCTGCCCGTGGTGACGGCGCCCAGCGCCGAGGTCGCGATGAGTCGCTCGCACACCTCGAGGCCGGCGTGCAGTGTCGCGGCATCCGTGCCCTCGGGGTCGCTGAGATAGGCGGGGTCGATCAGCGGGTGCGTGTGAGGATCGCTAGAGGCGAGACGGATGCTGCCGCGACTGCGCGGGCGCAAGAGAATCGCACCGACAGTGATGCCCTCGCCCGGGAGGGGAACGAGGCCCTCGCCGACGTAGGGCGCGGCGGCGAAGATGATCTCGATGTCGGGGAGGCCCTCGGGCATCCCTGCGTGGGATGCGACATCGGTGCGCACGAACCCGTACGCCTCCGCGACGTTGGAGGTGAGCATGCCGCGTCGGGTGGCGAGGTAGCGCAGGAGCTCCGATGGGCGCTCGGCGCCGTACAGCGTGCCGGCTATGGCGGCAGGGGCGAGCCCCGCCACGAGGTGGTCCTGCAGATTCTTGCCGACCTCGGGGGAGTCCACGAGGGTACGGATGCCGACCTCGGCGAGCTCATCTGCCGGCCCGACACCCGAGAGCATCAGGGTCTGCGGGGTATTGATCGCGCCGCCGCACAGGATCACCTCGCGCCGAGCGCGGGCGTGGCGGGTCGTGCCGGCGATGTCGACGTAGACCCCGGTGGCCCGTGGCTCGCCATCGCTGGCGTCCGCGAAAGTCACGCGACGGACGTGAGCGTTCGTGACGACGCGCAGGTTCGGCCGTGCCGCGGCGGGCCGAAGGTAGGTGTCGGCTGTCGAGGCGCGGGCGCCGCGATGCTGGGTCACCATCGTCTGCGAGAACCCCTGCCCTGTGGGGAGGTTCGCCTCGGTGATGTCGTATCCGAGTTCGCGAGCGGCTTCGAGGAATGCTGCTGTGTGGGGCCGCGGGTCGCGCTGTCCTTCCACCGTTTGCGGACCCGACCGCCCGAGCGAGGAGTCGACGGCATCCTGCACGTTCTCGATGCGGCGCAGCACCGGCAGTACGGCATCCCACGACCAGCGCTCGCCCGCGGCCTCGGCCCACTCGTCGTAGTCGGCGGCGAACCCGCGCACCCACATCATCGCGTTCAACGACGATGAACCGCCGAGGGTCTTGCCGCGGGGCCAGAAGATCCGGCGACCCTCGAGTTCAGGCTGAGTGACAGTGTCGTAGCCCCAGTCGTACGGTCCGCGGAACAGCTTCTTGAACGCCGCCGGGACGTGAAGCTCCAGGGCGCGGTCGGGGCCTCCCGCCTCCAGCAGCAGCACCGTGACGCGGGGATCCTCGCTCAGGCGAGCGGCGAGGGTAGCTCCTGCAGAGCCTGCGCCGACGATGATGTAATCGGCCTCCAACTCGCCGCCGCGTTGCGGCGCGCGCCGCGGGCGCCCGCCGGTCACGACCGGAACGCCGACTCGAGGATGCCGAGCAGAGTCGTCAGGCGCGGACGGATGCGGAACCGCGTGAGCAGTCGCCCCCCGTCTGCCGCGCCGGGGCTCGTGACGAACCAGGGTGGGCGGGGAAGCGCCGAGAACGTGCCGGGTCCGATTAGCGCACCGATCGAACGGGGGAACGGTCGGAACGGCCCGCGCATCACTCCCCGTTCAACGTCATCCAGCAGCAGTGCATTGTGGACGACGCCGATGCCGCTTTGGACGTCTTCGAGGGTCCCGCCGGGATACGCGCCCCACGGCATCGTCGGGATGCCGAACGCGACACCGGTCCAGGTGTTGATCGCCACCGTGCCGTAGCGAAGCTCCGCGACCGCGTGCTCGAACCCGTCGCCGAGGGCTGCCTCGGTGTCGGGATCGATGAGGAGGTTGGCGCCGAGGGTTCCGGTCAGTCGCGCGTTCGCGTACTCGACAGCAGCGTCGAGGAACTCCTGGCCATTGCCGGGAAGCGTAACGACGCCCAGGGCCGGTACGAAGTACTCGGTGGTCTCCATGGGTGTCGGGTCGGCATCCGTGCCCACCTCGATGACCGCGCGGGTGTGGCCAGACGACCAGCGCGCACCCGGGTATTCGTCGGCCACTTCGGCCAGACGCGCCTGCGCTCCGGGGTACCACACGGGCCGCTGCGGTGCGCGGGCCATCGCCGCCTCGACCTCGGCGAGGAATCGCTCGCGCTGGGCCCAATCCGCGCTGAGGATCACGACCTGCCCGGCGACGCAGTTGTGACCGCTGTTGTGCAGGCGCATTGTCGCGACGTGCTCGGCCTGGAACCGCAGGTCAGCATCCGACCACTTCCCGGGAACGACGATGATCGGCGATACACCCCCGAGTTCGGCGGTGATCGGCACCGATAGTCGGGGGCGGGCGCGACGCTTGCCCGTCGCAGTGCGGCCGAACACGATCGTCTCGAACGTGCGAGCTGCTCCCGTGATATGGACGTGATCGATCCCGGCGTGCTCGGTGAGGGCAGCGCCGACCTCGCCGCCTCCCTGCACGATGCGCAGCAGCCCGAGCGAGATGAGAGGCGCCAGGGCGCGGCCGAACACCGGAGCAAGCGGGTCCTGTGTCGGGTTGATCTTGAGGATGCTGACCCGGTTGTGGGCGATGAGCTCGTAGAGGACGTCGAGTACCGGGATCGAGGTGATGTTGCCTGCGCCCAGGACTAGTCCTACCCCGCCGGACTCATTGGGCAGGAGCTGGCCAAGACCCGCCTTCCGCTGAGCGTCAGCGAGGGTCACGCCCGGGCGCAACCACACTTCGCCCGAGAAGCCGGAGACGAGTAGGCCATCGACAGCGCTGGTGGGAAACGCGTGGACGCGGACGCGATCCCCGGGAGCGGTGTTGACTCGCAGACGATCGAGCGGGCTGGCGCCGACCCGCAGACTCGTGAGCGTCTCGATGTAGGCATCGATCGAGACGACTGTCGCGTACGGCCCGGTCAGCCATTCCTCGCCAACCAAAGGGCTACCGAGATCGAGGCCCTTCGCTCGCGCCGCGGTGAGCGCCCAGTCCTCGGCTTCAGTGGCAACGGTGGCACGGATGCTGCGAAGCAGCCGGATCCGTTGGCTGAGGGTCAGCGCGCTCCAGGTGCGGGATCCCGCGCGCAACTCTTCGATGGCTGCGTCGAGCGACGGGATGACCGAGGCGGCATCGGCCACGGTGTTCGCTGCGGGACGAACGGATGACGGCATGGGCGCGCTCCTTCGGACGTGCCTCCAGCATATGTCCGCGGCACCGCGTGCCACCCGAGGTGGAGCGCCGTCTCACGGCGCGGTCAGTCCCTACGAGATCAGTGCGAGTTCGCGCAGCTTCGCGTCGACATCGGCGTTGCTCGGCTCGACGTGGTGCGACGCATCGGGGTAGACCACGACGGGAATGTTCGTGCGACCAGAGATGTCGCGCGCGACATCCGCAGCCGCCGGGTCGGCTTCGAGGTCGATGTACTCGTACGCAACGCCCAGTTCGTCCAGCTGCGCCTTCGTGCGGCGGCAGTCGCGGCACCAGTCGGCGCCGAACATCGTCAGGGTTCCAGTCTCCGAAGTCATGCATCCAGGATACGACGGCACTGCATCCGTCGGCCGGTCAGTGGGATCTTCGCCCGCCCGCCGTTTTTCGCGAACCCACAGCTTCCCCCCCAACCCACATCATCCGGGAGTCGATTGGTGTGGGTTCGGCGCAGAAGGGGTGGGTTCGGCAATGTGGCAGGGGCCCCAGGCATCAGTGAGAGCCTGTGGATGCGCTATGGATCGGTGGACAGCGGTACGGCGATTTCTCCGCGGCATGCCAGCATTGACCCATGGATCTATCCATCGTCGTGCCGACATACAACGAGGCGCCCAACATCGCGGAACTCGTGACTCGGGTCGCGTCGGCGACGAGCGGCATCCGTGCGGAGGTTGTCTTCGTCGATGACAGCACCGACGGTACCGCCGATGAGATCCGCCGGGTAGCTGCGGAGGCGGTGATTCCCGTCCGCCTCATTCACCGTGACATCCCCACCGGGGGCCTCGGCGGAGCCGTGATGGTGGGGTTCGACGCGGCGGCCTCCGACATCTGCATTGTCATGGATGGCGACCTTCAGCACCCGCCCGAGGACATTCCACGCCTGTGGCGTCGCTATGTGGTGGGGGATGTCGATGTCGTCGTGGCCTCGCGGTACAGCGGTGAGGGAACCAACGGTGGACTCGCCGGGGCATCCCGGATCGCCGTGTCCAAGTCGGCGACCCTGCTGACAAAAGCGATGTTCCCGGGGCGACTCAAGGGCGTCACCGATCCGATGACAGGCTTCTTCCTCATCGATCGCCGACTTCTTGACCTGAGCACGCTCAAGCCGCGCGGGTTCAAGATCCTCCTCGAGATCCTTGCCCGCACGAACCTGCGGGTTGCTGAGGTGCCGTTCGATTTCGCCGACCGCAACGCCGGCGAGTCGAAGGCGTCGTTCCGGCAGGGTGTGCATTTTCTCACTCAGCTGACGATGCTGCGTTTCGGCAAGATGTCGATGTTCGCCGTCATCGGCGGATTCGGTGCCGTCGCCAACATCGCGATCGTCTGGCTCTTGACGCGATGGGGGGTCCACGACATCCCCGCGATGATTGTCGCGGCCGAGACCACCATCATCGCCAACTTCCTGCTGCAGGAGAGGTTCGTCTTCCAGGATGTGAAGAAAGAGGCATCCGGTGTGTGGAGCAGGTTCGCAAAGTCGTTCGGCTTCAACAACGCCGAGGCGATCGTGCGGATCCCGCTGACGGCGCTCCTCGTGTCCACGTGGCACATCTCGGTTGTCATCTCGACCGCGATCACCCTCGTGATCGCGTTCTTCGCGCGGTTCCTGTTCCACGCGCTCGTGGTCTACGCCCCCTCGCGCGGCAGCCGAAGGGGTGTCAAGATGCGCACCCGCGAGGTCCTCGAAGAGCTCGACGAGCAGATCATGGCGCCGGGCGAACTCTGACCCGCTACCCCTGATTTCGCGGATCCGGCTCAGCCGATCTGCCGCGCGAGGTCGCCGACCGACATGGCCCTGGCCCTGGCCGTCGGCCCGGTGCATGTCTTCGGTGTGGGAGCGCACGATGACGTAGGGCGATGGATGCAGCTCCCGCCGATCCCGCGTGATCATGAACGACGTCGTCAGCACGTCGTGCGCGTCGACGACCGGGACGGCGAGTTGATACCAGGCGTCGTCGGCGTCGTCATCCGTCACGATCACCGAGTGGTTCGGCAAAAACAGCCGACCGTCGATGAACGCGCTCAGCTCGTCCCAGGTCGGCAGGTAGAAGCCCTGGTCGGCGATATAGGCCATCTGCTGTTCGAAGTTGCCGATGTACGCATAGTTCAGGCGCAGCCATCCCGGTTCGCCCTTGGGGTTCGAGGTGAACTGGTGATACATGAGGATCGGGATTTGCGCGCCCTCGGCGGCGTTGGCCTCGGGGATGGTGCAGGCGCCGTACAGCGTGCGTTCGCGCTCGTCGCAATGGACGAGCTCCGACCCGTTGACCCGGTCGGCGATGCTGAGACTCTCAGCCCCGGCGGGCGTGGCGTACCATCCAGCGAAACGCCGATGCCCCCGTGTCCGTCAAATTGGGGGTCGCTACCGCGCCGACGATGAGTGCCACGCGGCGTCCGACGCGCACCATCACGCGCGATGGGAGGATTGCATTCGTGAATGATGTCCCGACCATCGATGTTGTCGCCGCTGTCGTCACAGACGGTGACGAGATCCTCGTGTGCCGTCGTGGGGCCCGCATCGGTCAGCCGGGCCGCTGGGAGTTCCCCGGGGGCAAGATCGAACCGGGCGAAGCCCCGATCGACGCCCTTGTGCGAGAAGTGCAGGAGGAGCTCGGGGTCGGCATCCGTGTCACGGGGCATCTGTCGACAGATGACACCCACGTCGGCGACCGAATCATTCGCCTCGCCTGCTATCGCGCGGAACTGGAGGGCGAGCGGCCGACAGAGAGCACCGATCACGATCAGATGAGGTGGGTCCGCTCCGGTGACCTCAACCAGTTCTGGTGGTCAGAACCCGACCTGCCCGCTGTGCGGATCCTGGCCGCGGAGTAGCATGCGAGCGTGCCTCGCTACGTCATCACGCTTGCCGGAGAGGACCGCTCTGGCCTCGTCTCGGCGGTCGCGGATGCCGTGAGCGCCCACGGCGGCAACTGGGAGGGAAGCCAGCTCGCCGAACGCGCCGGCGTGTTCGCCGGGGTTGTCGAGATCTCGGTTGCTGACGAGTCTGCACAGACGCTACTGGACGCGCTGCGGGCACTTGATGAGACGCTCACGGTCACGGCGCTCTCGGGAGTAGGCGCCTCCGCTGCGGACCGCCAGGTCAGTTCCCTCGTGATCTCGTTGGTGGCCAATGACCGGCCGGGAATCGTTCGCGACGTGTCGGCCGTGCTCGCCGCGCACGAGCTCAGCATCGACGACCTGTCGACCGAGGTTCGGGACGCGGCGATGGCCGGCGGACGCATCTTCGAGGCATCCGTTCTGGCGCATACGGTGGCCGGGACAGACCTTTCCCGGGTCAAGGAAGACCTCGAGAAGCTGGCGGCAGAACTCCAGGTCGAGATCGCCATCGGCTGACCCGAGCGGTCACGCCCGCACGATTGGGCGCCGGTCACTGGTGAGCGAGTGCGTCCCAGTTGATCTCGATGCGGGTCGGGTCGCGCGGTGAGATCAGCGCCGGGAGGATCGAGCCGACGCGGGGCCAGTACTTCGCACTCGTCACAACCTCGGTGCTGATGCGTGTCTCCGGGATGCCGTCGGTGGTTGTGACAACCTCGAGTTGGCAGGCCTGGTAACGCGCGCGACCGACGCGATCGGATGCCGAGACCACCCGAACCGTGCCGCGCACCGCATCGTCAAGCGGATCGCGGGTGTGCTTCTCGAGCATGCGCGCTGCCTCGTCGACCCAGGGCTCCTCCATGTCCGAAGCCTACGGGACCCGCCGCGAGGCGCACCTCACCGCGGGATTTCAGTTCGCCGGTGGGCTTGATGCTCCTATAGATGTCAAGCCGCGTTGAGATGTTCGCGGTAGGCGGTCGCGAGTTGGATCCGGTCGTCGAGATTCGTTGGCCATCACCTGATGAGGGTCGAGCCTGGGTCGCGGAGGGCTACGGCACGAGCCGCGTGCGGTGCTCGTTCCGGACGACGACCCCCGGCTCGTAGCGCACCCGGTGTCCCGACTCGACCAGCCGTCACACCAGTTCCACGCCCTCGCCGACCCGCATATCCGAGTCAGACCGTCGGCGAGCGGCGGTGCGGACCACGAGGCAGGTGCCGGACCCCCAGCTGATCGCGGCGTTCGGGCGCGCCGTGCCAGGCCGAGCATGTGGGGGCACGGCCAGAGAGCCAGCTCCGGGTCGGCGAAGTGCCACAGCAGGGTCGGGACGCAGTCGGGTTCCAACCGCATCGGAGTCCACGAACGCGACGAACTCGGTGGTGGTTTCCTCTCTCTCGTCTGGGATGTTAAGTGTGGGCCGGCGGGGTCAGCGGCTGCTGAAGATGTCCGACACGGCGGGCGCGACGTCGCGGTAGCCGTGCACGATCCGGCACTTGCCGCGGCCGCGGGCCGCCAGTTCGCGGCCGAGCTCGACGTCCTTCTCGCCAGTGGCATCCAGCAGCACGTCCAGCCGCGGCAGCCGCGCTGCCAGCGGCCGCGGGTCGGGGCCGGCGTTGTGCACGCAGTCCGACAGCAGCAGCGCGCGCGCTTCCCGGGCGGGCACCCGGGCCAGTTGCGTCGCGGCCAGCTCCAGCGGGAACGCCACGTTCGTCAGGCCCCGCGCGGGCAGCCGCAGGATGCCGTCGAGGAGCGCCTCCGGATCGACCGGGTCCCCGAGGTTCAACACGATCGCCGCATCCGACCAGAACGCGATCACACCGAGAGCGTCGTGCTCGAGTTCTGCCGACAGCGCACCGACGACGGCGGCTGCGGTGCGGATGCGCTCGCCTTTCATCGACCCCGAGACGTCCACGAGCAGCACGACGGAGCGCTGAGTGCGCATCCGTTCGCGCACGAAGATGTCCTCGTCCTCCGGCACCGGATGCTCGGCCAGCACCTCGATGGTGCGATCCAGGTCGATCTCGTCCGATGAGCCGCGGTAGGGCAGGCTCACAAGCGCACCGGAGCCCCGGCGGGCGGTGACGTCGCGGCGGGGGCGGCGCACCGCCAGCCGCGCGGCGATCTGGCGCGCTCGCGCCCGGACCGCCGGATCGACGACCACGGCCTCGTCGCCGAGGCTCACGAGCGTCGCCGGTTCATCGGTCTCGGCCGGTGCGGGTGAGCCCGTGACCGGTGCTGCAGCGCGCTTGCCTGGTCCGGAGGCGCGCAGGATGCTGCCGGCTCGTCCGGACACGTCGAAGACGGTGGGTGCCTCGTCGAGCTGCTTCGGGTTCCGGCGCAGGGGAGCACCGGGTGTCTTCGTCGCCCGGGTGCGGCCCGATCGCAGCGGCGAGTCGGCGGCGACGTCCCTTCACCCCGGCGCCGCCTGATGGGGCTCCAGGATGAACCGGTCCTCCCAGATCTCGCGCAGCACCCGCTCCGGGGTGGTCTCGGCGGCCTCGTCGAGGTGGATCCGCCCCGACAAGGCCACGATCATCGCGTCGAACACGAGTTCCGGGTACGCCGCGTCGTCGGGACCGGTCAGGTCGCGCAGCTGCGCGAGGCGCGTGGCGACCAGTGTGGTGTCGATCGCGCCGCGGACGCTCGAGCCCTGGCGGACATCGGGATGACGTCGCGTCGCGCGGGTGACGGCGACCGCGTCGCCGGTCAGGCGTTCGCCGAGCGCTCCGGTGGCGCCGGTGCGCAGGCGCACGATGCTCTCCTCCGCCTCGGCGTCCTGGTAGTCCACCGCGAGCCGGTTCAGCCGGTCGTGCACGCTCGTGGACAGCCGCGTGGTGCCGATGTTGTCGTACGGGTTCATCGACGCGATCACCCGGAACGTGGGGAGCGCGCGGATGGTGCCGACCCGCGGCACCGTGATCGCCCGGTCGGCCATCGCCGTCAGTAGCGTGTTCAGGGTGTCTTCGGGGGCCCGGTTGAACTCCTCGATGTAGAGGAACCCGCCCTGCTGCATCGCCTCGACCAGAGGCCCGGGGACGAAGTTCTCGGCCGAGTAGTCCTCCCGGAGCACCCGGGCGGGGTTGTGGTGGCCCACGAGCTTCGCCGGGGTGAGGTCGGCGTTGCCCTCCACGAACAGCAGCGGGATGCCCCACTCCTGGGTGATGGCGGTGAGCATCGTCGTCTTGCTGGTGCCCGGCGGTCCTTCGAGCACGATGTCGCGCCCGGCGGCGACGGCCGCGAGCGTGAGCTCCAACTCACGCTCGCGGCCCACGAGCCGCCGCGCGATCCGATCGCGCGCGCCGAGGAGATCCTCCGCGTCCGTCAGGGCGGGTGGCGTCGCACCGGTCACCGCGGCTGGTCCTCTCTCACTTCAGCAGCGCTCCCGCGTCGATCGGGAGGGTGATGCCGGTGACATAGCGGGCCTCGTCGGAGGCCAGCCACAGCACGGCGTTGGAGATGTCGATCGGCTCCACCCAGGGGATCGGCAGCAGGTTGATGGTCGCCGCCGCCTCGGCGAACTCCTCCATCGTCGGGTTCTCGCGGTCGGGCCGGAACAGCTTGTGCGTGAACTCGTTCTGCACCATGTCGGTGTTGACCATGGTGGGGTTCACGGTGTTCACGCGGATGTTGTCCGGCGCGAGTTCTGTCGCCATCACCCGCATCAGGCCCACCACGCCGTGCTTGGCCGCCGTGTAATGCGCATTGTTCGCCAGGGGCGCAAGGCCCGCGAAGGAACTGGTGAAGATCATCGAGCCGCCGCCGGCCGCTCGCAGATGCGGCACGGCCGCCTTGGCGGCGTGCCACACGCCCATGAGGTTCACCTGCAGCATGTCGGTGAACTGCTCGTCGGTGAGCTGCTCCGCGGGAGCGAACGACTCGATGCCGGCGTTCGCGCTGACGATGTCGAGGTGCCCGAGCTGGGCGACTCCCGCGTCCAGCGACGACTTCACCGCGTCGTAGTCGCGGACGTCGGCGATGCTCGCCACGATCCGCCGGTCCAGCGCCTCGACCTGCCGGACGGTCTCGTCCAGGTCGGCGGGCGTGGCCATGGCGTAGGGCACGGTGCCGATCTGCGCCGCGAGGTCGATCGCGATGATGTCGGCGCCCTCCTGTGCCATCCGGATCGCGTGCGAGCGTCCTTGCCCGCGGGCCGCCCCCGTGATGAAGGCGACCTTTCCGTCCAGTCTTCCCATTGTCATCTCCTTCGATGTTGTGACGTCGTCGTCACTTCTTGTTGGTGAAGCCGGCATCCACCGGCAGGGTGACGCCCGTGACGTATCGGGCGGCGTCGGACACGAGCCACAGGATCGCGTTCGAGATGTCCACCGGCTCGACCATGTCGACCGGCATCGCGTTCGCCATCGCCGCACCCATGGAGGGGTCGGCCTGCATCACCGCCTGGATCGCGTCGTTGACGACCATGGGCGTGTTCACCCCTGTGGGGTGGACGGTGTTGACCCGGATGCTGTGGGGCGCGAGGTAGTTCGCGTAGCTGCGCATGAGGCCCACCACTCCGTGCTTGGCGGCGGTGTACCCCAGCCCGCCCGGCGTGTTCCCGCCGATGCCGTTGAGCCCGGCGGTGGAGCTGGTGAGCACGATCGCGCCGCCCTGCCCGCGGTCGACCATGGACGGGATCGCGATCTCGACCGTGTTGTAGACGCCGGTGAGGTTGACGTCGATCACGTCCTGCCATTCCTGTGCGTCCGGCGCGGCCGAGAGCGGGAAGATACCCGCGTTGGCGAGCACGATGTCCACGGGTCCCAGGGCCGCCACGCCCGCGTCGAACGCCGCCTGCAAGGCGGGCCGGTCGCGCACGTCGGCCTGGGACGCCTGGATGCGCCGGTCCAGCGCCTCGACCTGGCGCACGGTCTCCGCCAGATCATCCGGCGTCGACATGGGGTAGGGGACGGTGTCGATCTGCGCGCAGATGTCCACCGCGATGATGTCGGCGCCTTCCTGCGCCAGCCGGATGGCGTGCGAGCGTCCCTGCCCGCGTGCCGCTCCGGTGATGAAGGCGACTTTGCCTTCCAGCTGCCCAGCCATTTTCTTCCTCCTGTTGTCTCGGGACCCTTCGGTCCCGCGCACCCCGAACCTCCCGAACGGATCGGGAACGAGCGTCGCCGTCCTCGGGCGGGACGGTGCGGTCGGGTCGGGTGGTGTCGGAGTGCCTCCTGTGCCGGCTACCGGTTGGCGCCGGTCGTCTCGGGTGCGACCGAGAGCGCGGACGCGGTGAACCCGGCCAGCGGGTCCTCCGCGCAGGCGCTCACGGGCGGCGCGGCGATGTCACCGCGCCGGCTGAGCGTGAGGCGCACGGGCCCTGCGCCTGAGCGGGGGCGAGGCGGGGCGGTGAGGTGGGAATGGTCGGTGGCGTGGGAGGGGACCGCGTGGTCCTCCGGGCGACCAGCGAGCAGTTCGGCGCCGTACCCCTGCACGCACTCCGGGTCCGGGCCGTCCAGCGGTAGCCCGGTGAAGAACTTCGCCGCCATGCATCCGCCCTTGCAGGAGTCATAGAAGCTGCAGGACGCGCAGGCACCGCCGGTCTGCGGCTCCCGCAGGCGACCGAAGAGCTCGGACTCGCGCCACACGGTCGCGAATCCGCCGTCGGAGCGGACGTTCCCGGCCAGGAACTCATCGTGGATGGCGAAGGGACACGCGTACACGTCCCCGACGGGGTCGATGAGGCACACCACGCGGCCGGCGCCGCACAGGTTCAGACCGGGCAGGGGTGCGCCGTACGCGGAGAGGTGGAAGAAGGAGTCGCCGGTGAGCACCTGGTCGCCGTGGGCGACGAGCCAGTCGTACAGTTCGCGCTGCTGCTCGGCGGTGGGATGCAACTCGTCCCACACGTCCGCGCCGCGACCGGAGGGCCGCAGGCGCGTGAGCCGCAACTGCGCGCCGAACCGGTCCGCGATGACCTTGAACTCGTCCAGTTGGGGGATGTTCGTGCGGGTGCAGACCACCGACAGCTTGAAGTTCTGCATCCCGGCATCCGAGAGATTCTGCATCGCGGTCATCGCGGTCTCGTAGGAGCGCGGCCCGCGGATCGCGTCGTTGACGTCCGCCGTGGCGCCGTCGAGGGAGATCTGCACGTCGACGTAGTCGTTGGCGGCCAGTCGCCGCGCCACCTCCGGAGTCAGCTTCACGCCGTTGGTTGAGAACTTCACCCCCACGTGGTGGCTGGTGGCGTAGTCGACGATCTCCCAGAAGTCGGGTCGCACGGTGGGCTCGCCGCCGCCGATGTTGACGTAGAACACCTGCATCCGCTCGAGTTCGTCGATCACCGCCTTGCACTCCTCGGTGGACAGCTCCCGAGGGTCGCGGCGGCCGGAACTGGACAGGCAGTGCACGCACGACAGGTTGCAGGCGTAGGTCAACTCCCACGTCAGGCAGATCGGTGCGTCGAGCCCGCGTTCGAAGTGGTCGACCAGACGGGCGGGAGCGGGCGGGGTTAGCAGGGTCATGCGACTCTCTCCTGGATCATGTGCGACTGCGCGAGAGTGTCCAGGGCCCGAAGGTACCGCGGTCGCTCGGTGTCGGGAACGCCCGCGGCATCCAGGGCCCCCGTGACGTCGGGGCTGGAGTCCAGACACTCCACGATGCTCAGCAACGTGCGGTCCTTCAGGAACGACAGCTTCCGCGTTCCGAAGTGGTACAGCAGCGCGCCGAACGATTCCGGCCGCACCGAGACCTGGGGATGCAGCCGCCACGCGGTCTGCGCGTCCATGCGGATCAGTACACGCCGCACATGCCGTCGATGGACACCTCTTCGACCAGCGAATCGGCTTCGATCATCGACTCTGCGCCTGCGACGACCTCGTTCGGACCCATGGCATGCTCCTTCACAGCGACGTGGAAGCCCGGGTCGATCCCCGGGTGAGGCCGATACTAATGACACCGAGTGCCGAATGGAAGAGGATCGCACCGGGGCTGGTGATCGACGGAAGGCGAGGCGAGGTGGCCGAGGGGACCGTCACGGGCGACGGCGGAGCGGACGTCCGTGAGTCGCGCAGCCGTTCCGGGCGGGCGCGGGCGACCACGCATGGCGAGTTGAGCCATCTCGCGCTGCGGATGTTCGTCGAGCGGGGCTTCGAACGCACCACGGTCGACGAGATCGCTGCGGCTGCCGGGATCGGTCGGCGCACCCTGTTCCGGTACTTCCCGTCCAAGAACGACCTGGCGTGGGGTGAGTTCGACGACATGCTGGCGCGGTTCCGCGTCGTCCTGGCGTCCTTGCCGACGGACATCCCGGTGCGGGAGGCGCTGCGCCGCGCGGTCATCGCCTTCAACACGTTCCCGTCGGAGGAGGTGCCGTTCCACCGGCAGCGGATGTGGCTGCTCCTGAACGTGCCGACGCTCGTGGCGCACTCCACGCTGCGCTACGCCGCATGGCGCCAGGTGATCGCCGAGTACGTCGCCTCCCGATCGGGCGACGCGCCCGACGCGCTGCGCCCGCAGAGTGTCGCGTGGGCGTGCTTGGGCGTGTGCCTGGCCACCTACGAGCGATGGCTGCGGGAGGAGGACGCCGACCTGACCGCGCTTCTGGACGAGTCCTTCCGGCGCACCGGAGCGGTCTTCGGCGGTGACCGCGGGTGAGCCGCATCCTGGTGGTCGGGGGCGGAGCCGCCGGGGCCGTGCTCGCTGCCCGCGCCAGCGAGGATCCCGACCGGGAGGTGGTTCTCCTGGAGGCCGGTCGGGCCGACGGCCGGTTCGACGCCGACATCCTGGACGGATCCAGTGTGCGCGCCGCGACGCCGGGACACCCGGCGAACTGGAGCTCTGCCGACCACGCTTCGCGAGGTTGCCGACCTGTTCGAGCATTCCGACGTGGCCCGCGCGGCCTTCGTCGACGAGGTCGTCGCGCACTACCTCCACCAGGCGCGCACCGAGGTGGGGGCCTTCGACGCGGCGGTCACCGATTGGGAGCGGACCCGCGGCTTCGAACGGTTCTGCTGCCCGCCCCGTGGTGGGCATGACCACCCACCTGAGGCAGGCGCGCCAGGGCGTGTGTGACGTGCGGGCAACGTTCCTGCCGACGCTGACTTAGAGGTCGCGCCGGCCCTCCCGCGCGGCTCGTGAGGCCACCTCCCGAAGCGGCGTGGATTTTGGGGGAGGGCGGCAAGGTGCGCGTGCGTGACGAGATTTCCGCGCAGGTCGCCTTCGATGAGGAGATGTCCGAGGATGTCGCGATGACGCGCCCCGGGGCGGGGTCCATGCCCGATCCGTATCCAGCCAGTCCGAGACGCAGTTCCACGCCTCCGCTGGAGTCATCGGGTTCGCAGTGGCGCGGGGGTGAATGATGATCGGCTGGAACGCCGCCAATGATGCCCAGGGCAGTCCGACGCGTTCGACGCCGTTGAGGGCGGATTCGAGCCAGGTGAACGCCGCGCGGTGGAAGCGCCACTGCTCGTCGACAGCGCAGAGCAGGACGTTCGAATCGACGATCATGAGAAGCGGTCGGCGTCGTGGCCGTCCAGTAGCTCGAGGGCGTCCACCACTTCGGTGACATCGGTCGTCAGGCCGATGTTCGCGGTGGGTTGACGGAACCGCTTGGTCTCGGCGCCGCGAGCGAGTCCGGCGCGGTCAAGTTCGCTGGTCGCCTCGCCGAGCCCGACCTGCCGCTCTGGCAGAGGCGCTGTGTTGCGGCCGCGACTTCGGCGTCCAGACGGATCCTGGCCCTCATGACGTGATGCTAGCAGCAGTGATGCGATCGAGGACGCATCACTGATGCGCGCTCACTCGAGCTGGGTGCCCGGTGCGCTCCATAGGTGCGCGCGGTAGCGTGTCGTCCAACGGAGGTGGTTTGCATGATGTGGCCGGGCTACGGTATGGGACTCGGATTGGGCTGGCTGTGGGTGGTGCTCGTCCTCGTGGGGTTCGCGCTCCTGATCTACGTCGCCATCCGCGTCGGCACCCGCTCGCCGGACGCAACCGGTGCGCCGCCCACCCCCGCCGGCCCGCAATCGGGAACGCCGGCGGGCGGGGAGGCTGCGCGGCGCATCCTGGAGGAGAGGCTCGCTCGCGGTGAGATCGACGTTGACGAGTTCACGGAGCGGATGCGCGCTCTGAGCGACGGATGAGCGGCGACATCACCCGTCGGCAGGCGCTGACACTCGGAGCCATCGGTGCTGGCGTCCTCGTGATCGGAGCCACTGGAGCCGGACTATCCGCGCTGCAGTCCGAATCACCCGCGCTAGCGCCGAATCCGACCGGCACGGAGGGCGCCGGCGGGCAAGGCTGGAACGAGCCATCGGTGGTCGCCTCCTCCGCGGGGGCGCTCGAGCTTGACCTGACCGCCGCGCCCGCCGACATCGTCGTGGGCGGCGCGACGGCGACGATGCTGGCCTACAACGGCACGGTGCCCGGCCCCACCATCCACCTGCGTCCCGGCGATCGGTTCCGGGTGCGGCTGCGCAATGCGCTCGCCGACCCCACGAACCTCCACACCCACGGCCTGATGGTGTCGGCGGCGGGATCCGGTGACAACCCCTTCGTGCGCGTCGGGCCGGGCGAGTCCTTCGACTACGAGTTCGTCCTGCCCGCCGACCACCCGCCCGGTGTGTTCTGGTACCACCCGCACCACCACGGAATGGTCGCCGACCAGCTGTTCGCCGGACTGTACGGGGCGATCGTCGTCGACGACGAGGACTGGTCACGGATGCCGCCGCGAGTCGCGGTCGTCTCCGACGTGACCTTCGACGGCGGATCGGTTGCGCAGGTCTCGCCCATGGACCGGATGACGGGTCGCACCGGCGCCATGCTGCTGACGAACGGGCGCGTCGCCCCCGATCTGACCGGCCCGGCCGGATCCGAGCAGCGGGTGCTGATCGTCAACGCCTGCTCCAGCCGGTACCTGGACCTGAGGCTGTCGGGCCTCGGCGCCAGACTGCGCGGCATCGACTCCGGTCGCCGCCCCGAGGCGCCGGTCGATCGCCTCCTGCTCACCCCGGGCAACCGTGCCGACTTGGTGCTCACCACTCCCGCCGCGCCCGTCGCGATGGTGGCCGCGGCCTACGACCGGGGCCGGGCCGGCATGGGCATGATGGGCGGCGCCTCCGCCATCTCACCCGAGGCGGTGGTGCTCACGGTCGCACCCGATCCCCGGGCCCGCGTCGCCGCTATCGCTCCGACCGCGTCCGACGGCATCCCGGATCTGCGCGGCCGGGAGGTCGCGGGGCGGCGCACCCTCACCATGAGCATGGGCATGGGGGGCGGTGCCGGGATGCGGTTCCTCATCGACGGGCGCGGGTTCGATCCAGAACGAGTGGACCAGTCCGTCCGCCTCGGCGCTGTCGAGGAGTGGACGATCGTGAACACTTCGCCGATGGCGCATCCGTTCCATCTGCATGTGTGGCCCATGCAGGTCATCCGGGACGGCCGCGGCGAGGTGTCTGGGATCGACGTGCGGGACGTCGTGGACGTTCCGGCGGGCGGTGCCGTCACGGTGCGGATCGCGTTCGACCGGCTGCCGGCACGCACCGTCTACCACTGCCACATCCTCGATCACGAGGACCTGGGCATGATGGGAGTGGTCGAGGTCGCGTGACGAGCGGGCGCTGTGTGCCGGAGCACCCGCTGCGCCCCCGGGCAGTGCGCGTCTCATCCCATCCGAGCACGTCCGCGACGACGGCCGCCGCCTCGCGAGCGATCCTCTCACCGGCCCGGAAACCGACAGCGTTCGCCGCCGCAGCAGATCGTGCAGGTGCACAACATGCTCCGTCGCGGCCAGATGACGCAGCTCGCCCGTGTACGCCGGACCACTTGTTGATCCGGTTCCCGTAGCGGACGGGCCTGGGCTCACGCGCCGGCAGGCCGGCGGCCTGGTCGAGGTGGTGCCGCATCGGCATCCTGCAGCGAGCCGGCACGCGTCCGACCGTTGACGACCTTCAGTCATCGTCCCGGAGGTCTTTGCCTAACTCAGTGATGTGGACCAGCAGCCCATTGCCATCGGCGGCGAGCCGGAATAGCGTGGGGGTGTCCCGTCCGCCAGGGCGGGGTCGCGCGCGGCCAGGTGCCCGAGACGGACCGCGTGCGCGGCACGAAGCGACGTATCGAGGGAGATATGCGATGAAGACCAAGGCAGCCGTCAACTGGGGCGTCGGTCAGGATTGGAAGATCGAAGAGCTCGAGCTGGACGACCCGAAGCACGGCGAGGTGCTCGTCAAGCTCGCCGCATCCGGCTTGTGCCACTCGGACGAGCACATCGTCACCGGCGACATGCCGGTGCCCGCCTATCCGTACATCGGCGGACACGAGGGCGCGGGAGTGGTCGAGAAGGTCGGGCCGGGCGTGGAGAGCCTGAAGGTCGGCGACCACGTGGTGCTGAGCTTCATCCCCGCCTGCGGTCGGTGCAAGATGTGCTCCACCGGGCACCAGAACCTCTGCGACCTCGGCGCCGGCCTCCTGGATGGTCTGCAGATCACCGACAACACCGCCCGCCACCACGTGAACGGGGAAGACGCACGGATCGTGTGCATGGTCGGCACGTTCGCCCCGTACACGGTTGTGAACGAGGCCTCGGCCGTGAAGATCGACGACGACATCCCGCTGGAGGTTGCCGCCCTGGTCGGGTGCGGGGTGACCACCGGATGGGGGTCGGCGGTCAACAGCGCCGAGGTACAGCCCGGCGACACCGTCGTCGTCGTCGGCGTCGGCGGGATCGGCTCCAACGCGGTGCAAGGGGCCCGGATCGCGGGCGCGAAGTACATCGTCGCCGTGGACCCGGTCGAGTTCAAGCGGGAGAACGCGCAGTCCCTGGGCGCCACCCACACCGCCGCCAGCATCGAGGAGGCGATGCCTCTCGTGCAGCAGATCACCCGCGGCGTCATGGCCGACAAGGTCATCTACACCGCCGGGGTGGTAGAGGGCGCACTCATGGCGGGGATCATGGCGCTGACCACCAAGAACGGCATCGCGGTGGTCACCGGCCTCGGCCGCGCCGCCGACATGTCGGTGAACATGTCCCTGTTCGATCTGACCCTCTCGCAGAAGCGGGTGCAGGGGTCCCTGTTCGGCGCCGCGAACCCGCGCGCCGACATCCCCCGTCTGCTGAGTCTGTACCAGAACGGCCAGCTGAAGCTGAACGAACTCGTCACGCGCACGTACAGCCTGGAGGATATCAACCAGGGGTACCAGGACATGCGCGACGGCAAGAACATCCGCGGTGTGATCGTCTACAACTGACGTGACCTCGACCGACGCGATCGCCGCAGCTCCGGTCTCCGGGGTCGCGGCGATCCTCGGACGGGCAACGTTGGCCGCCTTCGATGAGGCGGTCGTCGGCCGACGATCCGAGACCGAGGTGCTGCTGGCGGCGCTCGCCGCGGGCCGACACGTGATGCTCGAGGGTCCGCCCGGCACCGGCAAATCCACCCTGCTGCGCACCCTCGCCGACGCCGCCGGAGTCGGGCTGGTGTTCGTGGAGGGAAGCGCGGAACTGACTCCCGGACGCCTGGTCGGAAGCCACGACCCCAGCAGGGTGCTCGCCGAAGGGTATCGGGACGAGAACTTCCTCGACGGCCCGCTCGTCCAGGCGTTGCGGGGCGGGGAACTCCTCTACCTCGAGGAGCTGAACCGGGTGCCGGAGGAGACCATCAACGTGCTCATCACCGTGATGAGCGAGGGCGAACTGCACGTTCCGCGGCTGGGTCTGGTCCGCGCCGCGCCCGGGTTCGCGCTGGTGGCCGCGATGAACCCGTTCGACGCGGTCGGCACCGCGCGGATCTCGGCGGCGGTGTACGACCGGACCTGCCGCATCCGGATGGATTATCAGAGCGCTCCCGACGAAGAGCTCGTGGTGGCGCGCGCGGTGTGCTCCGCGCCCGGCGGCGGCCGCGTGCTCGACATCCCCGGGTTGGACCGGGTGGTCGCGCTCGTGCGCGCGACCCGGGACCATCCGGAGATCCGCATCGGCTCGTCCGTGCGAGGCGCGATCGACATGGTGCTCGTCGCGGACCGGCTCGCGCGCCTGCGCGACGTTCCAACGTCCGACCCCGGCGTGGGCCTGGACGCTGCGCTCGCCGCTCTCACCGGCCGTATCCGGGTGCACGAGGGCGGCGAGCGCAGCGCCGAGGAGATCATCACCGAGCTCTGGCACCTCGTCTACGATCCGCCGGCCACCACCGACCCCCCGGAGGAGCCGGGAAAAGCGGTCGGGGCGACCGGGCGCGACCGTCCGGCGCCCCCCGAGCCCCACTGAACCCCGGCGCCCGGCAGCAGCCGGGTTCGGCGGACGTCCCTCCCACGACGACGGGACGCCATCTGCTTCAGTCGTTGCCCGGCTTCCAGGAGGTGTCCCCGCAGGTGGGGGTGCTGGACGAGCAGGCCCTGAACGATCTGGAGCGCCGGGATCCGGATGCCGCCCTCACCCTCCTGGCCGAGATGAGCGGGGCGACCGACGAACGGCTGCGCCGGCGGGCGAGGGCGATCGCTGGCCGCATCATGCTCCGCGCCGCCTCACGGCGCGGGGTTCCTCGGCCGGGGGTCGGCCGGATCGGTTCCATGCGGTGGCAGCCGGGGGTGGACATCGACGTCGACGAGAGCATGGACGCGCTGCTGCCGGCGGCTATCGCCGGCCGCGCGCTCGATGCCGAGGATCTGCGCGGACCGGGCTGGATCCGGCCTGCGACGGCGGTCGCCCTCGTCATCGACCGTTCGGGTTCGATGGGCGGCGAACGCATGGCGACGGCAGCCGTCGCCGCCGCCGCCGTCGCCCTGCGCGCCGCGGACGACTACAGCGTCATCGCCTTCGGATCGGGTGTTCGCACACTGAAGGCGCAACGGCAGCCGATGGGCGCCGAGAGGGTCGTTGCGGACCTGCTCGCGTTGCGCGGGCACGGTCGTACCGATCTGGCGGCGGCGCTTCGCGCGGCCGTGACGCAGCTGAACGAGTCGGCGGCACCACGGCGGATCACGCTTCTGCTCTCCGACGGCCGAGCCACGGCCGGCGACGACCCGGTCGCGGCGGCTCGTGCCGTGGACGAACTGCTCGTTCTCGCACCGGTCGGCGGTGACGAGACCGGTGCGCAGGCCAGTTCGCTCGCGCGGACGGTCGGGGCGCGCTACGCCGAGGTTACCGGCCCGCACTCCATCCCTGCGGCGATCGCCGCAATCTGGCCCTGACCGTCGGAGACCAGACGAATGGCCGATGCTTGTCGAAGCGGCTCGCGCACAGCGCGTCCCAGATAATGCCGGAAGTGCCGGAGCGGCGCACGCCTGACTGTGTCCGGTACGGGACGACGAGCCTGTTCGCGGCGATGAACGTGCAGGACGAAACAGTGAAGCACCCCACGGTGAAGCCTGGGTGGAAAAGCACCCCCGGTTCCACACGCACTTCACGCCGACATACTCATCCTGGTCCAACCAGATCCAGCGGCTCTTCGCCGAACTCACCCGCGATCTGCTGCAACACTCGGACCACCGCAGCGTGCAATCGCTTGAGAAAGACCTCGGGGAATGGGTCACAGCGTGGAACGAGAACCCGAAGCCATTCATCTCGACCAAGACCGCCGAAGACATCCTCAACGCCCTCGCCAAATACCTGAAACGAATCAACGGAGGGTTCCGGGACCGTTGTAACGACGGTTCTTGTGGCTCCGACGGGCGTCGATCCCGTGACCTCACGATTTTCAGTCGTGCGCTCTACCAACTGAGCTACAGAGCCGCACGGCAGCCGAAGTTGCCGTGTCCTATACGAAGAGCCCTTCCGAAAAAGGGCCCGTCGCTTTCGGAGCGACCCTGACGGGACTTGAACCCGCGACCTCCGCCGTGACAGGGCGGCACGCTAACCAACTGCGCTACAGGGCCATGCTTATTCAATTGTAGGGTGACCCCAACGGGATTCGAACCCGTGCTACCGCCGTGAAAGGGCGGCGTCCTAGGCCGCTAAACGATGGGGCCGGATGAACTCCAGCATCCTTCGAAAAGGACTCCGGGGGCTCACGCTTACCGACGGTCAAGCATACGCAATACCTGAGAGATCCGCCAATCGACGGTGCGACACACGGATGCCGACCTGCAGCCTCCCGCGCGGGTCTGCCCCCGGCGCGACCGCGGCGGCGGTAGCGTCGGGCCCGTGCCGGTGCCACCCCCGCAAAGATTTCGCCACTCGCCCGCGTGGTTTCTCGGTCGCGTCGCACGCCGCATCCGTCTGTTCGCGAAGCCGCGTGTGGATGTCGCCACGGCCGAACCCGACTGGATTCTCGAGCGCGACGTCCCGGTCACGATGCGCGATGGAACCGTGCTGCGCGTCAATGTGTTCCGGCCGCGCGGCGATGAGCCGGTGCCGGTCATTATGTCGGCGCATCCGTACGGGAAGGACGCCGTGCCTGGGCGCTCGCGCAGCGGCCGCGCGCTGAATCCGCAGTACCGGATCATGCCGCAGCCCGACCGGGTCGGGATCTCGGCGTGGACCGGGTGGGAGGCGCCGGACCCCGCCTTCTGGGTGCCGCGCGGCTACGCCGTCGTGAACGCGGATGCTCGGGGCGGCGGCACCTCCGAGGGACAGGCGCATCTGTTCGAGGCGCAGGAGGCAGACGACTACGAAGACCTCATCGCGTGGGCAGGAACGCAACCCTGGTCCACCGGCAAGGTCGGGCTCGACGGCGTCTCCTACCTCGCACTCTCGCAGTACGCGGTCGCGGCCCGGGCGCCCGAGCAGCTTGCTGCGATCTGCCCGTGGGAGGGCTTCAGCGACCTCTACCGCGACTTCGCGTGGCCCGGCGGCATCCGTGAGAACGGGTTCGCGGTGCTGTGGTCGACCCTCACCGCCCGCGCGGCTCGGGTCGCACCGCCGCCGCTGCGCCGGGAGCTCGCACGGCACACCACGCGCGACCAGTGGTACCGCGACCGCACCCCCGACATCGACCGCATCGGCGTTCCCGTGCTCGTGTGTGGCAGCTTCTCGGACCACAACCTCCACACTCGCGGCTCCTTCGAAGTCTTCCGACGGGCGGGTCAGGCGCGTCCCGAGCGCCCCCGCCGCTGGCTCTACACCCATCGCGGCGGCAAGTGGGCCACGTACTACAGCACGGATGCCGCCAGCATCCGTGCCCGCTTCTTCGATCACACCCTCCGCGACCTCGACAACGGCTGGGACGCACTTCCCCCGGTGCGCCTGGCCGTGTACGAAAGCGGACCGACCCCGGTCGCCGTCACCGCGGAGTCCGAGTGGCCGCCCGCAGACCTGCGCATGCGCCGCCTGTTCCTCGACGGCATGGACGGTTGCCTTGGCGACGGCCCCTCACGCGTGACGGTGCAGACCGGCTTCGCGATGAACGGCCCGGGCCTCGAATGGACGTGGCGCATCCCCGAAGCCCTCGACGTCATCGGCCCCATGTCGCTGCGCCTGCACGTTTCAGCGCGGGCGGCCGACGATCTCACACTGTTCGTCGGCGTCCGCAAGATAGCGGAGGGTGCTGTCGTGCCGTTCGAAGGGTCGTACGGTTTCGATCGCGCCTGGATGTCGTATGGCTGGCAGCGTGTGGGGTTCCGCGATCTCGACCCGGACCTCACGACCGACCTGCATCCCGTCCACACCTTCGAGCGTCGAGTGCCGATTCGCCCGGGCGAGGTCATCCCGGTCGATATCGAGCTGCGCGAGCACGCCACGCGGTTCCGCGCGGGCGAGGAGCTGAGACTCGTCGTCCGCGGCCGTTGGGTGCACAGCCGCAACCCCGTCACGGGGAGCTTCCCCGCCGGGTACGTGCGCCGTCGGGGCGGTACGGCGATCATCCACACCGGTCCGGAGCATCCGTCATCCCTGCTGCTCGGGCATCGACACCCGACTGGGTCGCCCGGCGAGCCATGGCTCGAGAAGGCGCCGTGACCGGATGCCGAACGCGACTTCGGCTGCGAAACCTGTTGTTTGTGTGACTGATGTTGTTAGTGTGAATACGTTCTGTGTGACAGGAGGAACTGGTGGAGCTCGAATCGAGCGCTGAGGAGTGCGGCTGCGCGCCTACGCCCCGGGAGCTTCGCGCGCTCTCGCGCCGCTCCGCCCTGGGGATCGGCGTTGCCGGCGGACTCCTCCTGTTCGGTGGCGCCTCGGCCTTCAGCCTCGCTCCCGCCTTCGCTGAGTCATATCCCAGCTGGGACGACGTCCAGAACGCGAAGGCGAACGAAGCCGCCAAGTCGCGTGAGGTCACCCGCATCGAGGGGCTGATTCAAAGCCTCACGGCCGAGGTCGAGCGTACGCAGGCCGAAGCGCAGCGGCTCTCGGACGAGTTCTATGTCGCGCAGCAGGCGTACTTCGACGCCGCCAAGCGCGCCGATGACCTGCAGGCGCAGGCTGATGAGCAGGCCGCAGCAGCGGATGAAGCCGCACAGAAGGCTGGGCGCGTCGCCGCGCAGCTCTACCGCGACGGCGGCGACGACACCGCGATGCAGTTGTTCTTCTCGGGATCCGCGGTCGGGGCAGACGAACTGCTCGCGCGCCTGGGAACGATGGACAAGCTCCTCGAGCGCAACCAGACGGTGTACGAAGACGCCGTCACGGCCCGGGATGCCGCGCAGAGCTACAGCGATCAGGCAGTGCAGGCGCGCAATGAGCGCGACAAGCTGCAGCAAGAGGCCGAGCAGAAGATGATCGCGGCCCAAGAGGCTGCCGCGGCAGCGCAGGTCGCCCTCGACAACCAGACGACCCACCTCGGCAACCTGCAAGCCCAGCTGGCGGCGCTCAAGGATGAGACCGCGAAGACCGTCGCCGGTTACCAGGCCGGTGTGGAAGCAGAACGTAAGGCTCGCGAAGAGCGGGAGCGCAAGGCCCGCGAAGAGGCCGAACGAATCGCTCGCGAGCAGGCTGCCAACGGCGGCGGCAACGGTGGTGCTGTCACCGGCGGCGGATGGGCCCGCCCGTCATCCGGGTACGTGTCCTCGGGCTATGGACGTCGCTCGAGCGTGTGCAACGCGAACTATTGCTCCTCGAGCTTCCACTATGGCTACGACTTCGCTCCCGGATGCGGCGCAGCGATCTACGCCGCTGGCGCCGGTCGCGTGGTCTACGTCGGACGAAACGGCGGCTACGGCAACTACATCAAGATCGACCACGGCGGCGGCATCGGCACCGGCTACGCGCACATCGTCGACGGCGGCTTCTGGGTGGGGTACGGCCAGTGGGTCGGCGCCGGCCAGGCGATCGCTGCCACCGGAAACACCGGAAACTCCTTCGGCTGCAATCTGCACTTCGAGACCTACGTGAACGGCGCAGCCGTCAACCCGTCCGGTTTCATGGCAGCCCGCGGCGTCTACTTCTAGGCCGGCCCGCCACCCGAGAAACACGAAGCCGCGGCATCCGTGACGGATACCGCGGCTCGCGTGATGAGCTCAGAGCGTGTTGGGGGCTTCGCCCTCACCCTGCGTGCGGGTCTCGCCCTCGTGGGCGTCGAAGCGCTCGGCGGCCTCGGTGATCAGGCGCTCGGCCTCGGCGGCATCCGCCCAGTCGTCGACCTTGACCCACTTGCCGGGCTCCAGGTCCTTGTAGTGCTCGAAGAAGTGCGCGATCTCTTTCTTCGTGTAGTCGGGGATGTCGGCGACATCCTGGATGTGGTCCCACCGCGGGTCTTTCGCGAGGACAGCCACGACCTTGTCGTCGCCGCCTGCCTCATCGCTCATCTTCAGCACGCCGACCGGGCGGACCTTGGCGAGGATGCCGGGGTAGAGGTCGCGGTCGAGCAGGATCAGGACGTCGAGCGGGTCGCCGTCCTCGCCGAGGGTGTTCTCGAAGAAGCCGTAGTTCGCGGGGTAACCGAAGACGGTATAGAGGATGCGGTCGAGGAAGACGCGGCCGGTGCCGTGGTCGACCTCGTACTTCACGCGGCTGCCACGCGGGATCTCGATGACGGCGTCGTACGCGCCCATGCTCTGTGCTCCTTTGTCGATGACGGATGCCGCCGACCAGCCTAGTGCGCCGGGTTCGTCCGCCCGAGCCCGTGCCTGCGGCGTCGGTAACTCCTCTAATCCGGCACGGCTTGCGCCCGATCGGGCCGTTGGGTCGGGGCGGCGGCGCGGATGTGAGGAGTTAGCCACAGCCGGCGGGCGGCGGAGGCAAGGCCGCCGACTCGTACACCGGACCGCCGATCCGCGCCGTCTGCGACCGTAACTCCTGCAATATTGGCCGTTCCGCATGTTGGCGAGGTGGATGGCAGGGGAACTGCAGGAGTTAGCGACGGCGGATGGCCGGTAGCGTGGCGGCGTGGACGTTCGACCGGGCCTGGATTCGGCCGTCGCAGAGGTGCGGCGGGCGGTGCGAGCTGCCCTCCAGGCTCTTCCCGAGGGCGCAACGGTCATCGTGGCGCTGTCGGGCGGGGCGGATTCCCTGGCCCTCGCGGCGGCAACGGCTTTCGAAGCACCGAAGCGCGGGATCAGGGGCGTCGCCGTCACCGTCGACCACGGTCTGCAGGACGGGTCGGCCGAGATCGCTGCGACCGCCGCGGCCACGGCAGAGAGCCTCGGCCTGTCCGCCCGGGTCGTCAGGGCTGTCGTGCGCGCGGGCGGCGGACCCGAGGCCGCAGCACGGGACGCGCGATACGAAGCGCTCGATGCCCTCGCCCGGGAGGTCGGCGCGGCGGCCATTCTGGTCGGCCACACCCTCGACGATCAGGCAGAGACGGTGCTACTCGGGCTTGCCCGCGGTTCCGGCGCAACAAGCCTGCAAGGAATGGCTCCGGTGGCCGAGCGCGAGGACGGATGCCGCATCCTGCGCCCCCTGCTCGAGATTCGGCGCGCCACGACACATGCTGCGTGCGCCGCGCAAGGCCTGGACCCGTGGCTCGACCCCCACAATGCCGACCCACGGTACACCCGGGTTCGGGTTCGTGAAACGGTGCTGCCGACCCTCGAACGCGAGCTCGGCCCGGGGGTGGCCGAAGCGCTCGCGCGCACGGCGGCGCAGTTGCGCGAGGACGCGGAGGCCTTTGCGGAGATGATCGACGAGATCATCGAAGATGTCGTCGAGCACGCCGAAGCAGGCATCTCGCTCTCGGTCGGGGCGCTCGCTGCCAATCCGGCGGCTTTGCGGCATCGCCTCATCCGCCATGTCGTTGCCGCTGAGTTCGGGCAGAGTCTCACGCGCTCGCAGACCCTCGATGTCGCCCGCCTGGTGACCGACTGGCGCGGGCAGGGCCCGATCGATCTGCCCGGATGCCGCGCAGCCCGGGTCAACGGCCGGATCGAGTTCACCGCGCGCTAGTGGTCGGCCTATGCTCGGATGCATGCGTGCCGAGGAGGTTCAGTCCGACATCACCCGAGTACTCGTGACGGAGGAGCAGATCCGCGCGAAGCTCGACGAGATCGCGGCCCAAGTCACGGCTGACTACGAGGGCAAGGAGCTTCTGCTCGTCGGCGTACTCAAGGGCGCGGTCATGGTGATGGCTGACTTCGCTCGCGCACTGCCGACGCACATGACGATGGACTGGATGGCCGTCTCCTCGTACGGCACCGGTACCCGATCGAGCGGCGTGGTCCAGATCCGCAAGGATCTCGACACCGATCTGCACGGCAAGCACGTGCTCATCGTCGAGGACATCATCGACTCGGGCCTCACTCTCAGCTGGCTTCTGACCAACTTCGCGTCGCGGGGTGCGGCATCCGTCGAGGTCTTCGCGCTGTTCCGCAAACCGGATGCCGCCAAGGTTGAGGTCGACTGCCGGTACATCGGTTTCGATATCCCGAACGAGTTCGTCGTCGGCTACGGGCTCGACTACGCCGAGAAGTACCGGAACCTGCGCGACGTCGCGATCCTTGCGCCTCACGTCTACAGCTGAGGCCTTTCGGGGTACGCCGTGGGCGAATGCTCAGTCGTGGCATAGCAACCCCGCGATACCCTGTCTGCACCGTTTCTGCGTTCCCGCGCGGATCGGCGCCTGAACGACGGAGGGACCGGGTTCGCCCCGAACCATGGATTTCAAGAAGCTCACACGCAACCCGCTGCTGTACGTCGCGCTCATCGCGGTGTTCCTCATCATCGGATTCACGCTCATGTCGACCCTGGGCGGTGCCAAGCAGATCACGACCCAGCAGGGGCTTGATCTGCTGGCTGGGAACACGGTCACCGAGGTCGTGAACACCGACGGCGACCAGCGGGTCGACATGACGCTGTCGACGCCGTACGAAGGCGCCACCGACGTGCAGTTCTATTACGTGACGGCGCGGGCCGAAGAGGTCGTGAACGCGATCGACGCGGCAAACCCCGCCGACGGATACAACGACGTCGTCCCCCGGGCTACGTGGTTCGACGGCTTCCTGTCGCTGTTCCTCCCGATCCTGTTGCTCGGTGTGCTGTTCTGGTTCCTGCTCTCCTCCGCGCAGGGCGGTGGCAGCAAGGTCATGCAGTTCGGCCGCTCCCGCGCCAAGCTCGTCACGAAGGAGAGCCCGACCGTCACGTTCGACGATGTCGCCGGCTCGGATGAGGCGATCGAAGAGCTCCAGGAGATTAAGGACTTCCTGAAGGAGCCCGCGAAGTTCCAGGCTGTCGGTGCTCGCATCCCGAAGGGCGTGTTGCTGTACGGCCCTCCCGGAACCGGCAAGACCCTGCTTGCCCGCGCGGTGGCCGGCGAGGCTGGCGTGCCGTTCTACTCGATCTCGGGCTCGGACTTCGTCGAGATGTTCGTCGGTGTCGGCGCGAGCCGCGTGCGTGACTTGTTCAACCAGGCCAAGGAAAGCGCGCCGGCGATCATCTTCATCGACGAGATCGACGCTGTCGGTCGTCACCGCGGTGCCGGTATGGGCGGCGGCCACGACGAGCGCGAGCAGACACTGAACCAGATGCTCGTCGAGATGGACGGGTTCGACCCCAAGGCCAACGTCATCGTCATCGCGGCGACGAACCGTCCCGACATCCTCGACCCGGCGCTGCTGCGCCCCGGCCGTTTCGACCGTCAGATCGGTGTGGACGCCCCTGACCTGCAGGGTCGCAAGCGCATCCTCGAGGTGCACGGCCGCGGCAAGCCTCTCGCCGACGGTGTCGACCTTGAGGTCGTCGCCCGCAAGACCCCCGGCTTCACGGGTGCCGACCTCGCGAACGTCCTGAATGAAGCAGCGCTTCTGACGGCGCGCTCGAACGCGCAGCTGATCGACAACCGCGCGCTCGACGAGGCGATCGACCGCGTGCTGGCCGGTCCCCAGCGCCGCACCCGAATCATGAAGGACAAGGAGAAGCTCATCACCGCCTACCACGAGGGCGGACACGCCCTTGCCGCGGCGGCGATGAACTACACCGACCCCGTCACGAAGATCACGATCCTCCCGCGCGGCCGGGCCCTCGGCTACACGATGGTCATGCCGATCGATGACAAGTACTCGGTCACCCGCAACGAACTGCAAGACCAGCTCGCGTACGCGATGGGCGGCCGCGTGGCCGAAGAGATCGTCTTCCACGACCCCACCACGGGCGCCTCCAACGACATCGAGAAGGCGACGGGCATCGCCCGCAAGATGGTCACCGAGTACGGCATGACCACGGATGTCGGACCCGTCAAGCTCGGTCAGGGCTCGGGTGAGGTCTTCATGGGCCGCGACATGGGTCACGGTCGTGACTACAGCGAGCGGATCGCCGAGCGAGTGGATGCCGAAGTGCGGGCGCTCATCGAGCAAGCCCACAACGAGGCCTACCAGGTCATCAACGACAACCGCGACATCCTCGACAAGCTTGCTCTCGAGCTGCTCGAGAAGGAGACGCTCGACCACCTCGAGATCGAAGAGATCTTCAAGGACGTCAAGAAGCTGCCCGAGCGCCCGCAGTGGCTTTCGAGCGAGCAGCGTCCGGTCTCGGTGCTGCCCCCGGTCGAGGTTCCGCGTCGTCCCGCGCCGGCCGGCGTTGCCGCCTCGACGGAGGCTGACGCGGGGTCTGCCGAGAAGGCGCCGCGACGGCGGCCGACCGGACAGGCGCGTCCCGCAACCGCGTAGGCTCGCCTGGTGGCCGTTGATCGTGAACGCGTCGCCGCACTGGTGCGCGAACTGCTCGAGGCGATCGGGGAAGACCCTGATCGCCCCGGATTGAAGCTGACCCCCGAACGGGTGGCGGATGCCTACTCTGAGTTCTTCAGCGGCATCGGCGAGGACCCGGCTGCGCCGCTTGCCCACACGATCTCGATTTCGCGCGGCCCGGCACCAGAGACGCTGCCCTCGGGTGCGGTGATGCTGCGCGACATCCTGTTCCGCTCCGTCTGCGAACACCACCTGCTCCCCTTCCGCGGGCACGCCCACATCGCGTACCTTCCCGGCGAGAAGGTCGTGGGACTCGGTGCGCTTCCCAAGGTCGTCGACGTGCTCGCGGCCCGGCCGCAGGTGCAGGAGCGCCTTGCCGAGCAGATCGCCGACACCATCTCTGACGCGCTCGATGCGCGTGGGGTGCTCGTCGTGCTGGATGCCACCCACGAGTGCGTCACGATGCGCGGCGGCCGGCAGACCGACGCATCCACCGTGACGATCGCCGCCCGCGGGGCCTACGAAGAGCCGGTCGCTCGCGCCGAGCTGATCGCACTCATCGGAGCGAACTGAGATGTCGACGCTCGTAATGGGGGTCGTGAACGTCACGACCGATTCGTTCAGCGACGGCGGGCGCTACCTCGACACGGGAGCTGCGATCTCGCACGGCCTGGCGCTGTGGGCTGCCGGTGCCGACATCCTCGACGTCGGCGGCGAATCGACCCGCCCGGGTGCCGAACGGGTTGACCCCTCGATCGAACGCGACAGGGTGGTGCCCGTCATCCGTGCCCTCGCGCAGCGCGGCGCTTGGATCAGCATCGACACGATGAACGCATCGACGGCACTTGCCGCTGTCGACTCGGGCGCGCGGATCGTCAACGACGTCTCGGGTGGGCTCGCGGATGCCGCGATGCTCCCTGCCGTCGCCGAGACCGACGCCGAGATCATCCTCGGGCACTGGCGCGGGCCCTCGCGGGAGATGTACGCACCGGCGCAGTACGCCGACGTGGCAGCCGAGGTGACAGCCGAACTCGCCGAGCGGGTCGCGGCTGCCCGGGATGCCGGCATCGGCGCGGATCGGATCATCGTCGATCCCGGCATCGGGTTCGGCAAGCGCCCGGAGCAGAACTGGGAAGTTCTCCGGGCGCTTCCGCAGCTTGTCGCGGCGGGCCAGCGGGTGCTGCTCGGCACGAGCCGCAAGCGCTTCCTGGCTGAGGCGCTGGCCGAGGCATCCGTCGACGCCGAGCGTCGCTTCACACAGCGGACCGGAGCCGCGGCAACGCGAGCCGGCGGCGAGGACCCGTCAGGCGACACGGTAGGCGCGGTCACCGAAGCCCGGCGCGATGGCGCCACGGCTGTCACGAGTGCCCTCGCCGCGCGCGCCGGCGTATGGGGCGTGCGGGTGCACGACGTGGCCGCCACGCGCGACGCTCTGCGGGTTGCGGAGCTGTGGGGGGGTTCGGATGCCGCAGCTCGATGAGATCCGGCTCGAGGGGCTTCGCGTCTTCGGCCACCATGGCGTCTTCGATCATGAGCGCGAGAACGGCCAGGACTTCGTCATCGACCTCGTCCTGAGCGTGAGCGCCGAGCGGGCCGCCCAGACGGACGACGTCGCCGATACTGTCCACTACGGCGAGGTAGCTGACGCTGTTGCGCAGATCGTCGCAGGCGATCCGGTGAACCTCATCGAGACGCTCGCCGAGCACATCGCCGATCGCGTGCTCGCCTTCCCCGGTGTCTTCGTGGTGCGGGTGACGGTGCACAAGCCGCAGGCTCCGATCCAGCAGCAGTTCACTGACGTCTCGGTGACGATCACCCGCGAACGCGCGGAGGCCGGCGAATGAGTCGACGCCTGGCCGAGGGCATGCAGGGCGGCACACACACGGATGCCGCTCCTGCCGTCGACGCGGTGGTGGCGCTGGGTGCGAACCTCGGTGACCGGCACGAGACGCTGGCAGCTGCAGCAGCCGCACTCGAGCACCTGCCGCTGGTGTCGGCGGTGAGAATGTCGGAGCCGATCGAGTCGGTCGCGGTCACTCTCGACGGGCCCGATCCCGACGCACCCGGATACCTCAACGCCGTCGCCATCGTCACGACGCGCCTCGCACCGACCGTCCTGCTGAGCTACCTGCACACCATCGAGGACCGGCACGGACGGGTGCGCCGCGAACGCTGGGGAGACCGCACCCTGGATCTGGATCTCATCGCCTACGGCGACGTGGTCTGCGACACCCCGACGCTGACGCTTCCCCATCCGCGCGCTGCCGAGCGCGACTTCGTGCTCGCACCGTGGCTCAGCATTGATCCGGATGCTTCCCTCGTCGGTGCCGGGCGGGTTGCCGACCTCCTCGAGCGACTCGGGGCTTCGTCGTGAGGCGCACCGGTGCCGGCATCCTGATCGTCACCGCCGCTATCGCGCTCGCCGGCGGGTTCCTTGTGAACCAACTGCTCACGGCAACGGGTCGTGCAACCTTCACGCCGCTGATCACGCTTCCCGTTCTGCTGATCGCGTTGGGGGCCATCGTGGTAGCTTTCGCGATCCCGGTGTGGCGCGCATCCCGCGGGCACACGCGCGCCGCGATCAACCCGTTCCGGGCGCTGCGCATCGCGATGCTTGCGAAGGCATCGAGCCTGCTCGGCGCGGCATCCGTGGGCTTCTCGGGAGGACTGGTGGTTTTCCTCCTGACGCGACCCGTCGTGCCGCCGTTAGGCTCGATGGCGACCCAGTTGGCAACGCTCGTTGCCGGGCTCCTGCTGGTGGCGGCGGGGCTTGTGGCCGAGTATCTGTGCACGATCCGGAAGGATGACGATGACGAACAGCCCGGAGGCGTCGACCCCGGATTCGGAGCCCACAGTCACTGAGGGTCCAGCCACTGAGGGTCCAGCCACTGAGGGTCCAGCCACTGAGGGTCCAGCCACTGACGGTCCAGGCGCTGACGCCACAGCCACTGAGGACACGAAGACTTCGGCGGTGGCAGATGGTGAGACCGTCGAGTCGGCGATCGCCCACGACCGCTCGGCTCACGTCACGCGCGACGTGATCGACGATGAAGGCACGTTCACGCAGATCCTCGAGCCGCGCTCCGAGAACCGGCTCCCGCTCGGCGACGGAACCTGGCACCAACTCGCCCGGCAGTACGTCTGGGTGCAGCTGATCTCGTCGGGCATCGTGTTTCTCCTCGTGCTCGGCGCAGCGCTCGCGATCTCGTTGATCGTCGGGGCGTGGTGGGTCTGGATTCCGGCCGGCATCCTGCTGGTGATCCTCGCGTTCACGCTCGCGATCACGCCGCGGCAGGCCCGCGCCTACGGCTACCAGTTGCGCGAGGACGACCTGGTCTTTCGCAAGGGCATCCTCTGGCAGCGGGTTGTCGCCGTGCCCTACGGACGGATGCAGCTGGTCGACATCACGCACGGTCCGCTCGATCGGGGGTTCGGAATCGCGCAGCTCAAGCTCGTGACCGCGGCAGCCACCACCGGGGTCGCCATTCCCGGCATCCGTCAAGACGCCGCCGAGCAGCTGCGCGACACCCTCATCGCGGTGGCAGAGACCCGCCGGACCGGCCTGTGACCGACCCCACTCCCGCCTCGCCTGCCACCCCGCCTCCCGCTGCGGAGGTGCGTTCGCCGCTCAGCGACGGCGAGTGGCATCGGATGCACCCCCTCACCCCGCTGTTCCGGGGTGGACTGGTGTTGGTGATCGTCGCGGGCGTGATCATCGCGAACATGCGCGACCGGCTGATCGCGATCTTCCTGCCGTGGCTGGCTCCCGGCTTCGAGGGAGAGCAGATCCCCGGAGACCCCGTCGACTACGTCGTCTCGCACAACCTGATCCTGGTTGCGACCCTCGTGGTGCTCGGAGTCGTGATCGTGCTGGTCGGGCTCTTCTATCTCGGCTGGCGCTTCCACAGCTTCCGCATCACGGATGACGACGTCGAGGTGCGCTCGGGTGTGGTCTTCCGGTCGCACCGGCGCGCACCGCTCGACCGGGTGCAGGGCGTGAACCTGACCCGCCCGACGATCGCGCGCCTGTTCGGCCTGGCCAAACTCGAGGTTGTGGGAGCGGGCCTCGACGCGAACGTCAAGCTGGAGTACCTGTCGACCGCGAATGCCGAGGCGATTCGTGGCGACATCCTGCGGTTGGCGTCGGGCCGCCAGTTGGGCGCGCGCGGTGAGGCCGGGCGGCGCGCGACGGCATCCGAAACCGTGTCGGCAGGAATCACCGGGCTGATCGCGGGAGCGGAGGCGCCCGTTGCCGAACCGGAGTCGGTAGTTTCGATTCCGGTCGGACGACTGGTCGCCTCGCAGACCCTGTCGGGTACGACGATCTTTCTGGTGGCGGCGATCGCCGCGATCGTCACCGGGGCTGTCACGACGACCGGGTGGGTGCTGTTCGGCGTGGTCCCGGCAGTCCTCGGTTTCGGTGCCTACTGGATCCGCTCGATCACCCGCTCGCTCCGATACTCGATCGCCCCGACGCCCAGCGGTGTTCGAATCACCTACGGGCTGCTGACGACGATCACCGAGATCATTCCGCCGGGACGCATCCACGCCGTCGAGGTCACCCAGCCGCTCATGTGGCGCCCGTTCGGCTGGTGGGCGATCCGCATCAACCGGCTGTCGGGCCGCAGCATGAGCGATGGGGCCAACGACCAGTTCGGCACCGTGCTGCCGGTGGGTAACCGCGCCGATGTCGAGCGGGTCCTCCGGCTCATCCTGCCGACGATTGCCGAAGATGACTGGCCGATGATCGTCGACAACGGCGCCCTCGGTCCCGTCGCCGACGACCCCTATACGACCACGCCGAAGCGGGCACGGCTGCTTCGACCCCTCTCGTGGCGCCGCAACGGATTCTGGCTCGGAACTGACGCGCTGTTCCTGCGGCGGGGTCGGATCTGGCGGACCCTCGCGGTCGTGCCGCTGGCTCGGATGCAGAGCCTTGAGGTGAGCCAGGGCCCGGTCGACCGCGCGCTGCGGGTGGCGAACATCCGCGCCCACACGGTCGCCGGTCGCGTGTCGGGGAGCCTCGGCATCCTCGACCGAGACGATGCGCTGCGCCTGTTCGATGACGGTGAGCGAGCCGCTATCGGCGCTGTCGCGACCGACCGCTCGCACCGCTGGGCGGGGGACGAGTGAGCGACCGGCTGCGCGTCGGGATCGTGGGTGCCGGCAGAGTCGGACCCGTGATCGGTGCCGCGCTGGCCGGCGCCGGGCACGCGATCGTCTCGATCACGAGCGGATCGGATGACGACCGTGTCGCCGCGATCCTTCCGGGAGTTCCCATCAGGGACCCGCAGGACGTTGTGCGCGAGAGCCAGCTCGTCGTTATCGCCGTTCCCCACGATCAGATCGACGGACTCGTGACCGGACTCGCGGAGCTCGACGCCTGGCAGGCCGGCCAACTCGTGGTGCACACCGATCCGGCGTTCGGCACCGGAGTGCTCGCACCGGCGATGGCGCGCGGCGCGATTCCGCTGGCGATCCATCCGGCTATCGCGTTCACGGGCACCTCGATAGACCTGCGGACACTGATCGGGGCGTATGCCGCGGTCACGGCCCCCGCCCCCGTGCTGCCGATCGCACAGGCGCTCGGGGTCGAGCTGGGCTGCGAGCCTGTGATCATCGCCGAGGCTGACCGACCCGCCTATGCCGAGGGGATCGCGACCGCTACCGACTTCTCGAGATCCATCATCCGCCAGGCCACCGACCTGCTGCATGCGGCCGGTGTCACCGAGCCCGGCCGCTACCTCGCGGCGCTCATGCACACGACAGTCGACCACGCGCTCGTGGAGGCGGGGGTCGACGACATCCGCCCGCCCGCGGACTGAGTCCAGAGCTTCCGCGCCAGCGGAGTCACGATGGCCCCGCGGATAGACTGGGCGACGATTTTCAAGGAGCTCCCCTCATGACCGACACCTCTGCCGCCGTGCCCGCGGACGCCGCCCCCGAAGCATCCGACGAGGACGTCTTCGAGCAGAAGGCGGTGCGGCTGGCCAAGCGCGAGCGGCTGCTGGCAGAGCGAACGGATGCCGCGGGCGGCGCCTATCCGGTGAGTGTCCCGGTCACCGCCTCGATCGCTGAGGTTCGCGAACGCTTCGCCCACCTCGAGGCCGGCGACGAGACGGGAGAGACAGTCTCGGTTGCGGGACGGGTCGTCTTCAGCCGCAACACCGGCAAGCTGTGTTTCGCCGCGCTGCAGGCGGGGGACGGCAGTCGCATCCAGGCCATGGTGTCGCTTGCCGCGGTGGGCGAGGAGTCTCTGCAGCGCTGGAAGGAACTCGTCGACCTCGGCGACCACGTCGCGGTGACCGGCGAGGTGATCTCGAGCCGGCGGGGTGAACTGTCGATCATGGTGGCCGAGTGGACGATCGCCGCCAAGGCGCTGCTGCCCCTGCCGAACCTCTATGCGGAACTGAGCGAGGAGAGCCGCGTCCGCAGCCGGTTCCTCGATCTCATCGCCCGCGATCAGGCGCGCCAGACCGTGCTCGCCCGCGCCGGGGTCAACCGGAGCCTGCGCGACACGTTCGCCGCCCACGGTTTCGTGGAGGTCGAGACGCCCATGCTGCAGGTGCAGCACGGCGGGGCATCAGCCCGTCCCTTCATCACCCACTCCAACGCATTCGACACCGAGCTCTATCTGCGCATTGCGCCCGAGCTGTTCCTCAAGCGCGCCGTGGTCGGTGGCATCGACCGCGTCTTCGAAATCAACCGCAACTTCCGCAACGAGGGCGCCGACTCGACCCACAGCCCCGAGTTCGCGATGCTCGAGGCCTACCAGGCCTACAGCGATTACAACGGCATCGCCGACCTCACGCAGGAGCTCATCCAGAACGCCGCGATCGCCGTGACCGGCTCGACCGAGGTGACCTGGGCCGACGGCACGGTCTATGACCTCGGCGGCGAGTGGGAGCGGATGTCGATGTACGACTCGCTCAACGACGCTCTTGCCGACGCGTGGGAGGGCGCGGATGCCGCTCCCCGCATCGACGCCGCAACACCGCTCGCCGACCTGACGACGATCGCGGAGCGCTTCGGCGTCGATGTGCCTGCGCACCCGATTCCCGGAAAGCTCGTCGAAGAGCTGTGGGAGCACTTCGTCAAGCCGACGCTCGTGCGTCCCACGTTCGTCATGGACTTCCCCCTCGACACGAGCCCGCTCGTGCGTGAGCACCGGTCCATTCCGGGGGTCGTCGAGAAGTGGGACCTCTACGTCCGGGGCTTCGAGCTGGCGACCGGCTACTCCGAGCTCGTGGACCCGGTCATCCAGCGCCAGCGCTTCGAAGAGCAGGCCAAGCTCGCGGCCCGCGGTGACGACGAGGCCATGCGGATCGACGAGGAGTTCCTGCGTGCCCTCGAGCACGGGATGCCGCCCACCGGTGGCATGGGGATGGGAATCGACCGGCTCCTCATGGCGATCACGGGTCTCGGCATCCGTGAAACCATTCTCTTCCCGCTCGTGAAGTAGGGCGGCCGCCGCCGGTCACTGTTCCGGCTCGTCGAGCCGGAACGCCCAATCGGGCAGGTGACCCGCGCCCACGAACGAGCGCACGATCTCGGCGAGGCCGTGTTCGGGCTCTATCGCTGTCGCCTGTTGGGCGAAGAGGTCAGCGTGGGTTGACCGGCCGAGTGCCCACGAGAACCACGCCGCGACCGCCAGCGGTCCCGGGCGCCTGGAGGCAGGGACGGCGCTGGCGATGTGTCGCGCCAGCAGTAGCGCACGTCCGAGCCGTTCGGGTGAGGGCCGCGGGCCCTCGCCCCACAGGCGCATCGCGATCTCGCTCGGATACTCTGCGCCGTCTTCCCAGCAAGCCTGCGCCTGCGCGGCTTCGTCTCCCGCGTCGATCCCGTCGACCCAGCAGATGAGGGCGATGTCGCGCAGTGACGGCCTTCCGAGCGCCCACGCGGCGGCGGCGATCTCGAACGGATCGAGTGCTGCGGCATCCGAGCCCAGGAGCCGCTCCACGAATGCCGGAAGGTCATCGAGCAGACACGCGGCCGCGAAGGCGCGGGGATCGATGCGTGCGGGGTCGGTTGTCGGATGATCTGCGTCGGCGAGCACGAGCGCGCGGATGGCGGCGTCGAGCGCCTCACAGGCGGCCTCGACCGCGGTCGACCTACTCGCATCGAGGGGGAGCAGATCTGCGCCAGCGTACTGATTCGCCTCCGGTGCTGCGACGTCCTCGATGCCTGGCGGGAGGTCATCGGCAGTCGGCACCGAACCCGAGTCAGACCGCGCGTAGGACCCCCACCGCCGTCCTGCGACCCACAATGCCTCCACGATCAGCACCCCGCAGGCCTCGGCTCGACGCTCGATTCCCTCGACAAGGGTGCGAGCAGGAGCATCAGTGTCGCCGTAGACGACGATCGCGCAGCCGTCGGCCTCGGGCACCCGGCACACCAGCCCGATCATGGTCGCGGCGATCTCGTCGGCGCGGTCGTCATCGGGTGGGAGGTCCAGGCGCATGGCGCCGCGGCTGCGACCGCGCCGGAACGGCACCAGCACGACACTGCGTTGGGGAACGAACCCGAGCAGTCGCGGAACGACGGTGAGGAACTCGGCGGGCGAGGTTGCGTGGATGATCGGAGTCATGGGGTCGAGCATGCGGGTCATGCCGCGACGGGCCGCCGGGAGTGCATCCGAACGGGGATAGGTCGCCGTGGGCGCGACCTGGGGAGAGAGGGCCGCGTATCCTGGAGGGGTGGACAGCTTCTGGGTAGCAGCGTTGTGGGCGATCCTGCCCACCATCGTGGTGTCAGGTCTGTTCTTCTGGGTTCTGCGCAGCATCATCCGTGCCGATCGCAACGAGCGTCGCGAGTACGCGCGCATCGACGCCGAGGAACGCGCGGCGCGCGGGCTGCCCCCGGCGGCGACCACGACCGAGCAGTAGCGCCACTTCCCACTACGCTGGCGTGAGAACGTCGCAGCGAAGGGAGCGAACGCATGGTGCCTGCACGACTCGTGCCGTTCACGACCGGCGACGTGGATGTCACGTTCGATTTTCCAGACCTCGCGTTCTGGTGGCTGCTCGCTGTCTTCCTGTTCGACCTCGCCATCCGTATCACGGCGATCATCGTCATCCCGCGCAACCGCCGCCCGACATCGGCGATGGCGTGGTTGCTCGCGATCTACTTCATCCCGTTCGTCGGTGTGCTGCTCTTCCTGCTGATCGGCAACCCGCGGTTGCCTCGCAAGCGCCGTCAGCAGCAGGAGCAGATCAACGACGCGCTGCGCGAGAACGGTGAGGCAGTCTCGGTCGGAACCCTTCGGCCCGGTGCGCCGGCCTGGTTCCGCGGGCTGGTCGACCTCAACACCAACCTCGGCGCGATGCCGCTGACCGGTGACAACCAAGCCACGCTCATCTCCGATTACCAAGCGAGCCTCGACGCGATGGCCGACGCGATTCGGGGAGCAGAGCGCTACGTACACGTCGAGTTCTACATCCTGCAGACTGACGCATCGACCGACAACTTCTTCGCGGCTCTCGAGGAGGTCGCGGCGCGCGGTGTCACGGTCCGGGTGCTTCTCGACCACTGGGCGAACCGCGGGAAGCCCTTCTACAAGAAGACGCTGGCGCGACTGGACCGGATGGGTGCCGCGTGGAAGCTCATGCTTCCCGTGCAGCCGCTCAAGGGCAAGTGGCAGCGGCCCGACCTGCGTAATCACCGCAAGCTTCTCGTGGTCGACGGCAACGTGGCCTTCGTCGGATCACAGAACGTCACCGATTCCACGTACAACCTGAAGAAGAACATCAAGCGTGGGCTGCACTGGGTCGACCTCCTGGCGCGGGTCGAGGGTCCGGTCGTCTCGTCGATCGATGTCGTCTTCCTTTCGGACTGGTATGCCGAGACCGGCGAGATCCTCGCGGACCAGGTCGATCTGTCATCCGTGGCCTCCTCGGACGGGAACCTCGACTGCCAGATCGTCCCGTCGGGCCCGGGATTCGAGTACCAGAACAACCTCAAGCTGTTCATGGGTCTTCTGTTCGCCGCGCGCGAGAAGATCATCATCGTCAGCCCGTACTTCGTACCCGAAGAGGCCCTGTTGCTCTCGCTCGTGACCGCGTGCCAACGTGGCATCCACGTCGAACTGTTCGTCTCCGAAGAGGGCGACCAGGCGATGGTCTACCACGCGCAGCGCAGCTACTACGAAGCCCTTCTTCGCGCCGGGGTCAAGATCTGGATGTACAAGAGACCCTTCATCCTGCACTCGAAGAGCCTCACGATCGATGACGAGGTCGCCGTCATCGGCTCGAGCAACATGGACATGCGCTCCTTCGGCCTCAACATGGAGATCTCGATGATGGTGCGTGGCGAGGAGTTCGTCGCCGACATGCGCCGCGTCGAGGCCGAGTACCGATCCCTCAGCCGCGAACTCACGCTTGAGGAGTGGCTCAAGCAACCACTCAGGTCCACGGTGTTGGATAACCTCGCCCGACTCACCTCTGCACTCCAGTAGCAGCGTTGCCCCAAGGAGCCTCATGAAGCGCCGCATCCTTGCATCAGTTGTTCTCGGCTCCGCCGCCGCGCTCAGCCTCACCGGGTGCCTCAGTGGCTCCGATGCGCCAGCGGGGCAAGAAACCGACGTCGAGGCAGCGTGGCTCGATGACGGCCGGATCATCGCCGTCGTGACATCCGGCTCGAGTACCTGTGTTCCCACCGCGGAGTCGGCGGAGATCAACTCCGACGGAGCGCTCGCCGTCGAGCTGGTGGAGCCGGATGCCGACACCGCGTGCACCCGCGACCTCGTTCCCCGCGCGACGCTCGTCACCGTGCCCAACGGGGTCGACCCGTCGCAAGACCTGGAGATCTGGGTCACCAGTGAGGCCGGCTACTACGGCGATGTGACGCTCGCGGGCGCGTCCGGCCTAGCCGGCCCCGGCGGCGAAACTGACTACGAGCCGACAGCTGGCTGGACCCAGCAGCAGGGCCAGTTCGTCATCCTGACCTGGGGCTCCTCGGGTTGCGTGCCGGTCGTCGAATCGAGCGAAGTCACCGGTGAGGCGGAAGTGACGGTGACGTTCCAGGATCCGCCCGCCGACCAGGTCTGCACCGCCGACATGGCGCCGCGCACGAACTTCGCCTTCGCCGACGGCCTCTCCGGCGTCGAGGACGTGCAGCTCGTGCTCACCGGCGACTCCTTCGACCAGACGATTACGATCTACGGCGCCAGCGACTGACGCCTCGTTCGCCCGCCCGGCGCATCCTCCCCCGTTCGTTTGCCGCAACACGCCGTGCGCCGACTCGGCACCATGCGGTTTGCGGCAAACGAACCCGTGCTCGCTGGCTGAGGCATCCGTTCACTTGCCGCAACACGCCGTGGGCGACGGCCCCGAGGCTCGGTTTGCGGCAAACGAAGGCGTTAGCCGCGCCCTGACAGTGGTCCTCCCCACTCAGTAACCCGCGCGACTTCTCCCCGGTCGAGTTTCTTACACGCTGGGGCAGGCGGGCGCGAGGAATCGTGAACGGATGCCGCAGGCGACACCGCTTCCCGATGGGCTCGTGCCTCCGTTTTCTGTCGCTACCGCACGGCATTTCGGCATGTCAGATTCCCGCCTGCGACGGAAGGACCTCTCCCGTCCGTTCCACGGTGTGCGTTCGGTCGACCACGTCGAAGCGGATGACGGCGAAGAGTCGATCGTGCGGCGCGCCATCGAGTACTCCCGGCGGATGCGCGAGGAGGAGTTCTTCAGTCACGTCACCGCCGCCGTCCTGTGGGGGCTGCCACTGCCGCCGCAGAGCCTGCTCGCGCGAAGCCGCGGTGATGCTGCGATGGCGCGCCCCCTGGATGTTGCGGTCAGGCTCCCGGCGCGGGCGGGACGAGCTCGCGGCATCCGGGGCCGGTCGATCTCGCCGCATCTGGCTGAGGTGAGCATCCATCCCCTGACCGGCCTGAGGGTATCGACGCCCGCGGCGGTGTGGGCAGAACTTGCCACTGAGCTCGCGCTGGAAGATCTCGTCGCTGTCGGCGACGCCGCGGTGCGCGAGCCGATGTGGGAGACGGATGCCGCAGCTCTGGCATCCGTTGCGGATCTGGACCGCGCTCTGGGGGCGGGCCGCCGGCTCGGGGTGGACCGGTTGCGAGCAGCGCGCCCGCTGGTTCGTACGCGCTCGAGATCTCGGCCCGAGACACACCTCAGGCTCGCGTTCGTTGAGGCGGGGTTGCTGGAGCCTGAGTGCAACTGGCCGGTCTTGGACGGGGATCGACTGCTCGCACTTCTCGACCTCGCTTACCCCGGCGCAGGTGTGTGCTTCGAATACGAGGGAGAGCATCACCTCCGCGACCCGGAGCAGTGGGCGCGGGACATTCGGCGCCACGAGATGCTCGTCGAACGGGGTTGGCGGATCGTGAGGGTCACGAAGGACGATCTCTACCGCCACCGCGAGGAGCTGTTCACCCGTATCCGTCTCGCCCTTGCTGCCCGCGACTGACCCTGTTCACTTGCCGCAACACGCCGTGAGCGACGGCGCCCGCGCACGGTTTGGGGCAAACGAACGGATACTAGCGCGCGGGCGGATGCCTAGTCCGATCCGTCGGCACGGACGAGGAGGTCGCCGACTTCGCAATCCAGCGCGTGGCAGATCGCCGACAGAGTCGAGTAGCGGATGGCGCGAGCGCGATCGTTCTTGAGGATTGAGAGATTCACCACCGAGACGCCGACAAGCTCGGACAGTCGGGTGAGCGTCATCCCGCGTTCGGCGAGCAACTCGTCGAGACGACAGTGGATCCCGCTCGCTCCGTCGTCCTCGGCTTCGGCGGGGCTCACACCAGTCCCTCGGTGTCGCGCTGCATGCGTGAACCGTAGCGGAAGATCACGGCCAGAGCCGCGAGCCCGAGAGCACATCCGATCGGCCAGATGGGGATGATGAGCTGGAAGGTGACGGGCGCGCTTATCGCCGCGCCAGACGACGCGTCCGGAAGTACCTCGTGCGAAGTCAGGTAACGAGCGATCGAGAGAAGGACCTCGGACGCGGTTCCCCCGATGAGAACGACAACCGCTGACGTGAGGAGCCACCGTGGCGCGCGTCGAGCGAACGGCCGGCCAGCGGCGGCGATGCGGCACGGAACGGAAACGAGCACGCCGGGCGTTGCCGCGGTGACGTACGCGAGCAGGCCTCCAACGAAGATGAGCGACCTCACATCGGCGCCGAGCCCTGCCACCTCGAGCGACGCAGAGTCGATGGTGCCGCAGTAGAGCGCTGTCGCGCTCGGCATCGTCCCGCCCGAGCTCTGGCAGGGAAGTGCGCTCGGCCATGCCGTTGTGATCGGAACATCCGTGATGCTCGTCGTCGGCGAAACGACGAGGCTGATCAAGCCGAACACGGCACCCACGACCACGAGTGCTACCCAGATACGGGCAACCGCTCCTGTGACATCGAGGAGGACGGAGCCAACCCGTCGACGCCGAGCATCCCAGACCAGCGCGGCGAAGACCAGGCCGATGATCAACGCGCCTACCGCGCCGACAATGAGCGCGCCGCCCAGGTCGGTCCACGCAACGGTCACGAGAAACGTCCTTCGGGTGCGTCACGACTCATACGAGGCCCTCGGTGTCGCGCTGCATCCTGCGCATCGCCTGGAAGACGTAGCCGAGAGCCAGGACGGCGAACCCGACGAGGGGGACGGCGAACCCCCAACCGTCGACCCCGAACCCGACAAGCAGGATGCCGCCGAGGGCATCGTTGGTCGTATGGGCAGCCTCCATCGAGCCGAAGCCCTGCGCGGCGGTGCCGATCAGTGGTCCCAGCACGAGAGCGAATCCGGCCGCAAACGTGAACCGGTGCAGCGCGACCGGAAAGCGCATCTCCGAGGAGATGGACCAGAGGAGCCATGTCACCGCCAGCGCCACGATGATCGCCGTGAGGGCGAGCATGATCGCACCGACGGCGAAGAGAACCCGTGAAGATGCAACGAGGTCTGTCGTAACCGCTACCGTGTCGATGGATGCTGACACGGCAGCATCGCTGGCAACTGGGGTGGCCCCGTTGGCCAGGAGATTCACCGTGACCTCGGGTGAGGTGAGCATCCACACCGCGCGAGAAACCTGTGCGGTTGCGAGGGCAACGCCCAGTAGCGCGGTGATGACGGCGATCACACGAATAGTGATGCGATCAGGCCGCGCGGGCATGACTACTGCATCCGGAGAGACTGCCATGCTCGACTCCTTATCGAATATCGTTGTTATCGGTAAACGATAAGACGGGTCGCGCCAGCCGTCAACTGCGGTGCGGGATAGGCACGTAGGCGACTCGCTTGCCGCAATCTGCGGTGTGACCGCGGTGGCCGCGGCGTGTTGCGGCAAACGAGCGAGAGGTTCCGTCAAAGGTCCGCCCCGGTATGCCCCCAGCGAACAGCGGCATACCCTGCGCGCCCGATCGTTACTCTCGATGTACGACGCCAGCAGTGGGTCAGCATCCAGCGACTCACCGGCCGAAGGAGTAAGCGGATGTTCGAGAGATTCACCGACCGTGCCCGTCGCGTGGTTGTGCTCGCCCAAGAAGAGGCGAAGATGCTCAACCACAACTACATCGGCACCGAGCACATCCTCCTGGGTCTGATCCATGAGGGTGAGGGCGTTGCTGCCAAGGCGCTCGAGTCGCTCGGCATTTCGCTCGATGCCGTGCGCGAGCAGGTGCAAGACATCATCGGCCAGGGCCAACAGCAGCCGACGGGACACATTCCGTTCACGCCGCGCGCCAAGAAGGTCCTCGAGCTGTCGCTGCGCGAGGCGCTGCAGCTCGGCCACAACTACATCGGCACCGAGCACATCCTGCTCGGCCTCATCCGTGAGGGCGAGGGCGTTGCCGCTCAGGTGCTCGTCAAGCTCGGCGCCGACCTCAACAAGGTGCGCCAGCAGGTCATTCAGCTGCTCTCGGGCTACCAGGGCAAGGAGCCCGCGGGTGTCGCCACAGGCGCCGGCGAGCAGGCCCAGGGCACAGCTCAGGGCGGATCGCAGGTGCTCGACCAGTTCGGTCGCAACCTCACCCAGGCTGCTCGCGACAACAAGCTCGACCCCGTCATCGGGCGCGAGAAGGAAATCGAGCGGGTCATGCAGATCCTCTCGCGTCGCTCCAAGAACAACCCCGTGCTGATCGGTGAGCCCGGCGTCGGCAAGACCGCCGTCGTCGAGGGTCTCGCGCAGGCGATCGTGAAGGGTGACGTTCCCGAGACGCTGAAGGACAAGCAGCTCTACTCGCTCGACCTCGGTTCGCTCATCGCCGGGTCCCGCTACCGCGGCGACTTCGAAGAGCGCCTGAAGAAGGTCACCAAGGAGATCCGCACCCGCGGCGACATCATCGTGTTCATCGACGAGATCCACACCCTCGTCGGTGCCGGTGCCGCCGAAGGTGCGATCGACGCGGCATCCATTCTGAAGCCGCTGCTCGCGCGTGGCGAGCTCCAGACCATCGGTGCCACGACCCTGGACGAGTACCGCAAGCACTTCGAGAAGGATGCTGCGCTCGAGCGCCGCTTCCAGCCGATCCAGGTCGCCGAGCCGAGCCTGCCCCACGCGATCAACATCCTGAAGGGGCTGCGCGACCGGTACGAGGCTCACCACAAGGTGCAGATCACGGATGGCGCGATCGTCGCCGCCGCGAACCTCGCCGACCGCTACGTCAGCGACCGCTTCCTGCCCGACAAGGCGATCGACCTGATCGATGAGGCCGGCGCGCGCCTGCGCCTGAGCATCCTGTCGAGCCCGCCCGAGCTTCGCGAGTTCGACGAGAAGATCGCCAAGGTTCGGGAGCAGAAGGAAGCTGCGTCGGAAGACCAGGACTTCGAGAAGGCAGCGGCGCTGCGCGACGAGGAGAAGAGCCTGCTCGCCGAGCGGCTGCGCCTCGAGAAGCAGTGGCGTTCGGGCGAGGTCTCATCGCCCGCGGTGGTCGACGAGGGTCTGATCGCCGAGGTGCTCGCCCAGGCCACCGGCATCCCGGTGTTCAAGCTCACCGAGGAGGAATCCAGCCGCCTGGTCTTCATGGAGAAGGCGCTGCACCAGCGCGTCATCGGCCAGGAAGAGGCGATCGCCGCGCTGTCCAAGACGATCCGCCGCACGCGTGCGGGTCTGAAGGACCCCAAGCGCCCCTCCGGTTCGTTCATCTTCGCCGGTCCGACCGGTGTCGGAAAGACCGAGCTTGCCAAGGCGCTCGCCGAGTTCCTGTTCGACGACGAGGGCGCCCTGATCTCGCTCGACATGAGCGAGTTCGGTGAGAAGCACACGGTTTCGCGACTGTTCGGTGCCCCTCCCGGATTCGTCGGGTTCGAAGAGGGCGGCCAGCTCACCGAGAAGGTGCGCCGCAAGCCGTTCTCGGTCGTACTGTTCGACGAGATCGAGAAGGCTCACCCCGACATCTTCAACTCGCTCCTGCAGATCCTCGAAGAGGGCCGCTTGACCGACGGTCAGGGCCGCATCGTGGACTTCAAGAACACGGTCATCATCATGACCACGAACCTCGGTTCGCAGGCTATCGCCGGCGGCCCGGTCGGGTTCCAGGTCGAGGGTGACACCGCGACGTCCTACGACCGGATGAAGGGCAAGGTGAACGAAGAGCTCAAGCGGCACTTCAAGCCCGAGTTCCTGAACCGCGTCGACGACATCATCGTGTTCCCGCAGCTCGATAAGGACGAACTGCGTCAGATCGTGGACCTGTTCACGAAGCGCCTGGGCGAGCGCCTGCTCGACCGCGACATGACGATCGAGCTGTCGCTTGCCGCGAAGGATCGCCTCATCGAGGTCGGGTTCGACCCGGCCCTCGGTGCTCGCCCGCTGCGTCGCGCGATGCAGCACGAGATTGAGGACCAGCTGAGCGAGAAGATCCTGCACGGCGAACTGAACCCCGGCGACCACGTGAAGGTGGATGCCGAGAACGGCCAGTTCCTGTTCGAGCACGGTCCGCGCGGTGAGAAGGTCGCGGTCGGCGTGATCTCGGGCGGCGACATCTCGATCACGCCTGACCTGGCGATCACCTCGGACTGATCCCGGCACAGGCTGAGAGGGGACGGATGCTTCGGCATCCGTCCCCTTCGTCGTTCCCTCAGGCCGCCAGGGAAGGCGCGAGGAGCGACGCTACCGCTGTGTCGAGGATGATCGACTGCCGCACCTCGACCGCATGGTCGTAGCGGGCGCCGGCGAGGGCGACATAGACCCCGCCGACGATGTCGATATAGCCCACGATCTGATCGGCCCGATGTACTTCGTACGTGGTGGGAGCGATGAGAACGACCGATTCCACCGGCGGCGCAGCGGCGCGTGGCGGGGCAGCGGGCGTGGGGGTGGATGTCGTGGGGACCATGGTGGCTCCTCCCGTTGAAGGGAACTGCTCCTGAAGGGTCCACCCGCACCGGGCGAGACGGTGGGGGCTTGACATCACCGCGCGATCGGTGGTGCTACCTCGATCATCCGCCGCGCCGGTGAGTCAGGGAAGAGGGTGTGCCTGGCAGATTCCTTGGAGAGTTCGCGCTCTAGGCTGGGGGGATGACCGAATTCAGCGTCCGCCCGGCACGAACGGCGGACGTTCGCGCAATCCAGGCCCTCCTCGAACCCTGGGTGCAGCGACGAGTTCTCCTGGGCAAAGACCTCGTGGTGCTGTTCGAGTCGGTGCAGCAGTTCACCGTTGCCGAGGATGCCGACGGTCGACTCATCGGATGCGGCGCGCTGCATGTGATGTGGGACGACCTCGGCGAGATCCGCACCCTCATCGTCGCCGACGAGTGGCTGCATCACGGTGTCGGTCGCGCGATCGTCGACCGCCTGGAAGAGAACGCCCGAGCCCTGGGGTTGCGGCGGCTGTTCTGCCTGACCTTCGAGGTCGAGTTCTTCTCGGCCCGCGGTTTCGAGGTGATCGGTGAACAGGTCGTCGACCCGGATGTCTACTCACAGCTCATCCGTTCCCCTGACGAGGGCGTCGCCGAGTTCCTGGACCTCGCCCACGTGAAGCCCAACACCCTCGGCAACACCCGGATGCTGAAGACCTTCGACTGAGGCGCGCCGATCCGGCGTCGCGCGGCCCCGCGCCTACCCTGGATGCATGAGCAGCCAGCCCCCGCGTCGCCGCCCATCCCCGGGTGTGTACCGTCGGCGGCGCCTCGTCGTGCTCCTCGCATTGATTGCGATCATCGCCGCGATTGTCTGGTTGTTCGTCGCCCAACCGTGGTCGAGCGCTGCGCAGCCGGATGCCGGTCCCAAGCCGACCCGCACGTCATCCGTCAGCCCGACCCCGAGCGCGACAACGCCCGCTCCGACTGACTCTTCGACACCCGAGGCTGCGGCGACCACCGACCCCGGCCCCCTGGAGACCGCACCCCCGACGTGCACGCGCGGAGACGTGACGGTCGAGGCACTCACCGACCAGGACGAGTACGCCTCGGGCCAGAACCCCCAGCTGTCGATCCGGCTCACGAACACCTCGGATGCCTCGTGCACGATCAACGTCGGAACCACGACGCAGTCGTTCACGATCACCAGTGGTAGTGACACGTGGTGGCGTTCGACAGACTGTCAGACCGACCCGAGCGACATGATCGTGACGCTGGAGGCTGGCCAGACAGTCGATAGCGCGACACCGCTGACGTGGGACCGCACCCGCTCATCGGTCAGCACGTGCGACGCCGAGTCGCGCCCGGCGGCAGGCGCTGGTGGTGCGTCGTACCACCTCGCCGTGGAGATCGGCGGCATCGCCTCGGACCAGACCAAGCAGTTCTTCCTCTACTGAGAGCGCGGGTCCTCCGCGGCACGGCCTAATCGTCGTCGCGCATCGCGCGAGCAATGATCTCGCCGACGAGCACCGCGGATGCCGCAGGCCCACGCGCGGGAACCACGGGCAGGATCGACGTATCCGCTACCCGTAGCCCCTCGATACCGTGTACTCGTCCTGCGCCATCGACGACAGGGCCCATGGGCGCCGTGCCACACATGTGGATGGCTGTTCCCAGATGGCTGCGCATCCAGGCGTTCAGCGCTACATCGCTGTCGAGGTCGGCGGCTGCGATCTCGGTTACCCGTCCCCCCATGTGCTCGACGAGGGCGACTGCTTCACGGATGCCCGCGCCGAGGCGTGAGAGGTCAGACTCCTCCTCAAGGTAGCGATACTCGATTCGCGGTGGCGCAGAGGGATCAGCGTCGCGCAGGCTGAGCCTGCCCCGTCCGGTCGGGGCTTGGAGCCCCACGATCAGCGGGAGGTCGTCTCGGTGGGCGATCTGCGCGGCAGCCCGTCGCCCGGAGATGCCTGCCACCGCTCGGAGCGAACGAACAGGATGCCGCAAGCCGGCCGTCATGCCATCGCGCAGCCGCAGCGAGCCGGTGAGCAGGTAGCCGAGAGGCTTGACAGACAGCAGCAGCTCCAGGTCACCCTCGGGGTGCTCCCCGGAATCGATGTTGAGCGCTTCGGGAAAGGCGAATCGTTCGTCCGCGTCGAAGAGCGGGCCTTCCGGCTGCCAGGACAGCGAAATGTCAGGATGATCCGAGAACGCTGCGCCGACCGGCACCCCGGAGCGCACACGGATTCCGAGCTTCTCCAGGTCTTCGGGCATCCCGATTCCCGACGCGAGCAGTATCCGCGCCGAGCCGATGGCTCCTGCCGCGAGCACGATCTCTTCGCCGCGGATGACGCCTCGCGACGTCTCCACCCCGACTGCTCGCGAGCCCTCAAACACGATTCGCCCGACTGTCGTCCTCGGCATCAGGTTCAGGCGGGCAGAGCCTCGGTGCGGCGCGAGATACGACATTGCGGCACTCACCCGCACGCCGTCGATGATGTTCGAGGGTACGGGTCCCACGCCGGGCGGCTGCTCGCCGTTCTTGTCGGGTTCCAGACGGTGCCCCCGGCTCTGCGCGGCGCCACGGAAGGCTTGCGCGAGTCGACCGGGTTCGGGGCGCTTGACGGGGACGGGCCCGGTGCCTCCGTGAACATCGGATGCGGCAAAGTCGCGGTCAGACTCGAGATCGCGCCAGACCGGGAGGGCGTTCTCGTACTCCCATCGGCGGCCGCCAACGTCGCTCCAGGAGTCGTGGTCGGTGCGTCGGGCCCGGATGAAGTACCCGCCGTTGATCGCGCTGGAGCCGCCGACGACCTTTCCCCGCACCACGGTGTAAGCAAGCTCCGGGGTCAGTTGCCCGAGAAACGACCAGTTTGCCGGGTGGCCGGGCATGGCGCCGCGGATGCTGGCAGCATCCCGCAACTCGGCGGGTATCTCGGGGCCAGAAACCCCGGCTTCGATCAGCACCACGTGGCGGTCGGGTTCCTCGCTCAGGCGTGCCGCAAGAGCGCATCCAGCGGTGCCCGCCCCGACGATAACGGTTGTCACGGATGCTCTCCCCAGGTGTCGCCCATCTTGCGGAACGCCTCATCGATGAGCACGAGGAGGTCGGCATCCGCGTGGCTCAGCCACTGCTCGTAGGACGCGAGCGACAAGCCGAGGCAGGCCCAGGCGATTGCCTGCGGCTCCAGAGCGTCGGCAGGCTGGCGCAGACGTTCGGCCACGAACTCGGCGATGACCTGCCGCCACTCCATGTAGCGCAGCGTGGAGTGCGCCAGCAGAGTCGGCACGTTCAGCAGGAGCCACATGCGCTCGCGGTGGACGGGGATCTCGTCAGCCGGGAATCGGTTGAACTCGATGACCGCCGAGCGCAGCGCATCTCGCAGCGGAACGTCGCCAGGCAGGGCGGTGAGATAGTCCCGCATCTGCCGCAGCAGCTGGTCGAAGTCCCCCCACGGCAGGTCGTTCTTGGATCGGAAGTAGCGGAAGAACGTGCGCCTGCCGATGCCAGCGGCTTCGACGATGTCGTCGACTGTCGTCTGCTCGAAACCACGCTCCAGAAACAGAGCAAGAGCGAGGTGGCTGAGTTCGCCGTGCGTGGTGGCGGGCGCGCGACCGATGCGCGGCCGGCCATCTGGCTGTGCGTTGCTCATCAGCTCTTCCATTCGGCACTGAGTGTCATTAGTATCGGCCACGACGAAGGTTTCGCCAAGGACGTGACGAAACCGCCAGGAGGAGCATCCCATGGAGCCGACGAAGACCGCATCGGAAGTCACCGCCTCGGAGGAAGAGGTCATCGAGTCGAGTTCGCTCGTCGAAGAAGTCTCGATCGACGGCATGTGCGGCGTGTACTGAACAGGTCCTGCGCGACGCCATGAATCGCGACACGCCCTGGCGACTCAGTCCCCAGGTGTCGGTGCGCCCCGAGCCTTTCGGGGCGCTGCTGTACCACTTCGGCACCCGCAAGCTCTCGTTCCTGAAGGACCGGACGCTGCTCGCGATCGTCGAGAGCCTCGATCGAGTCGACAGTCTCGATGAGGCATGCGACGCCGCCGGCGTCGATCCCCGTGACCGCGAGCGGTACTTCGGTGCGCTCGAGACTCTCGCCGGCTCGGCGATGATCGAACAGAGGACGACATGACGCTCGTATCCGATGCCCCTCCGGCCGCCCCGCTTCGACTGGTCGATCACTTCGAGCGAGGACTTGACGCACCCATCTGCCTGACCTGGGAGCTCACCTACGCCTGCAATCTCTCGTGCGTGCACTGCCTGTCAAGTTCGGGCCGCCGGGACCCGCGCGAACTCACGACCGAGGAGTGCCGCGCCGTCATCGACGAACTCGAACGGATGCAGGTCTTCTACGTCAACATCGGCGGCGGTGAGCCGACGGTCCGCAGCGACTTCTGGGAACTCGTCGACTACGCGACGGCGCACCACGTCGGGGTGAAGTTCTCGACGAACGGCGTGAAGATCACCCCCGAGATCGCGGCGCGGCTCGCTGCCAACGACTACGTTGACGTGCAGATCTCGCTCGACGGTGCGACAGCGGAGGTCAATGACGCCATCCGGGGTCCGCGGTCGTACGAGACGGCGATGCGCGCGATGCAGAACCTCGCGGATGCCGGGATGCGCGGATTCAAGCTCTCGGTGGTGTGTACGCGGACGAACATCGGTCAACTCGACGAGTTCAAGGCCATCGCCGACCGATACGGCGCCCAACTGCGGCTCACGCGTCTTCGGCCGTCCGGTCGTGGGGCGGACGTCTGGGACGAGCTGCACCCGATGCGGGAGCAGCAGCGGGAACTGTACGACTGGCTCGTGCGCCACGGCGACCAGGTCCTCACCGGCGACTCCTTCTTCCACCTCTCGGCATACGGATCGTCCCTTCCGGGCCTGAACCTCTGCGGAGCCGGTCGCGTCGTATGCCTGATCGATCCGATCGGAGATGTCTACGCGTGCCCCTTCGCCATCCACGATGAGTTCCTGGCTGGGAATGTCCGCGACGCAGGATTCGCATCCGTATGGCGGCAGTCAGAGTTGTTCACCCGACTGCGGGAACCGCAGTCAGGTGGTGCGTGCTCGTCGTGCCAGTTCTTCGACTCGTGCAAGGGCGGATGCATGGCGGCGAAGTTCTTTACCGGGCTTCCCCTGGACGGCCCTGACCCCGAGTGCGTCCGAGGTTTCGGCGAGGAAGCGCTGAAGAACAAGAATGGTTCACTGCCCCAGCCCTCTCAAGACCACTCGCATCGCACCTCGCCGCCGAGACCGCGTCCCGTGCGCGTGACGATCCGCCGCCGCGATCAGATCGATGCGCCGCCCGTGAGTGCCTGCGCTGAGAGCCCGCTTGCCGGGTTCACCCCCATCTCGACCGACGCCCAGGAGGGTGTCGACATCCTGGGAGGCATTCACTCCCACTCCTCGTGAAGCCACCGTCCTCGACGACCGCGCCGCGGTCGCGGCGGCTTTGCGCGCCCAAATGAAAGGTAAATCATGGCTGGAAGAGTCGAAGGCAAAGTCGCCCTCATCACCGGAGCCGCCCGCGGTCAGGGCCGAAGCCACGCGTTGCGGCTGGCCGAGGAGGGAGCGGACATCATCGCGGTCGACATCTGCGGACCCGTGCCGAACCTGCAGTACTCCCACGCGACCGAGGAGGATCTGGCGGAAACCGTTCGTCAGGTCGAGGCGCTCGACCGTCGCATCATCGCCACAAAGGTTGACGTGCGGGACCGCGAAGCATTCAAGAAAGCGATCGACGACGGCGTCGCGGCCTTGGGCAAGCTCGACATCGTCGTCGCCAATGCAGGGATCTGCATCATTGCCTCATGGGACGAGGTCACGCCTCAGATCTGGGACGACGTCGTGTCGATCAATCTGACCGGCGTGTTCAACACCGTCCAGCTGGCCGCGCCTCACGTCATCGCCGCCGGGGGCGGATCGATCATTCTGACCAGTTCCGCGGCGGGACTGAAGGGCTTGCCATTCTTGATGCCCTATGTGGCCTCGAAGTTCGGTGTCACGGGTATGGGCAAGGCCTTCGCAGCTGAGCTCGCTATACACAACATCCGTGTCAACACCCTCCACCCCACGGGTGTGGAAACGCCGATGGGTGAGATGGGTGGGGCGTTTCCGCCGCTCTTGGAGAAGAACCCCGTGCTGGGAGGGATGCTGGCCAACATGCTGCCGATCCAGGCAACGGAGCCACGCGACCAGTCCAACGCCGTGCTGTTCCTCGCCAGCGATGAGGCGCGCTATGTCACGGCTCTGTCGATGACCGTTGACGCGGGAAACACCGAGTACTGAGAAGAAGGAACCTCTTATGGGAATGCTCGAGGGCAAGGTTGCCCTCATCACCGGAGGGTCGCGGGGTCAAGGCCGCGCCCACGCCATCACCTGCGCTCGGGAGGGCGCAGACGTGATCATCATCGACACGCTGGATCAGATCGCCAGTGTCGCCTATCCGATGGCTCAGCAGGCCGACATCGACGAGACCGTTCGGCAGGTGGAGGCCCTCGATCGGCGCATCGTTCCGGTAGTCGGGGATGTCCGCAGGCAGGCAGACCTCGATCGTGCGGTCTCGGAGGGGATCGCGGCGCTCGGCAAGATCGACATCCTGATCGCCAATGCCGGGATCTTCTCGCTGGCTCCCGCGCACGAACTCACCGACGAAGCATGGGACGACATGATCGCCGTGAACCTCACCGGAGTCTGGAAGTCGGCAAAGGCTGTGCTGCCCCAGATGATGGAGCAGGGCGGGGGCTCCATCGTCATGACGTCATCGATCAACGGCCTCGAGCCGGGCGCCAATTACGTGCACTACTGCGCGGCGAAGTTCGGCGTTGTCGGAATCATGAAGACTCTCGCGCTTGAGTATGCGCCGCACGGGATCCGAGTGAACTCGGTACACCCGGGCGCCATCCTCACGCCCATGACGAGTTGGCAAGGCGCGTGGGACATGATGAGCGGCAAGCCGCCCGGGGAGGGGACCGAGGCCGACATGCTGGAAGCCGGCTACCACTTCCATGCGCTCAAAGGCCACGGCTTCCTCGACCCGCAACGGATCGCCGACGCAGCGCTCTGGCTCAACTCCGACCTGGCCTCGTCGGTCACCGGCATCACGGTGCCCGTCGATGCAGGCCACCTCCTCATTCCCGGCGTCAACGCCACCCCCGTCAAGTAACCGATCCCGTCACAACCGAATACCGACGAACAATCGAACATCACACGATCAGTCGAAGGAGCAAACATGGGAGTCCTCGAAGGCAAAGTCGCCTTCATCACTGGAGCCGCGCGCGGGCAGGGACGCTCGCACGCCGTCCGTCTGGCCCAAGAAGGCGCAGACATCATCGCGGTCGACATCGCCGCGCAGATCGACTCGGTCCCCTATCCGCTGGCCACGCCGGAGGAGCTTGCCGAGACCGTCTCGCAGGTCGAGGCGCTCGACCGACGCATCCACGCCGTGCAGGCCGACGTGCGCGACCGTGCGGCGCTGCAGGCGGCGTTCGACGACGGAGTCGCCCTTCTCGGCGGCGTTGACATCGTGCTCGCCAACGCCGGCATCGCGCCGATGTCGATGCATCCGTCCCCCCAGGAGTGGTACGACGTCATCGACGTGAACCTGACCGGCGTCTACAACACGGTCGAGGTCGCAAAAGACGCGCTCATCGCCCGGGGCGGCGGGGCGATCGTGCTGACCAGCTCGACGGCCGGGCTCGCCGGCATCGGGGGCAGCGCGCCCGGCGGGCTCGGCTACACCGCTGCCAAGCACGGCGTCGTGGGGCTCATGCGCTCATATGCGAACCAGCTGGCTCAGCACAGCATCCGGGTCAACACGATCCACCCGACCGGTGTGAACACCCCGATGGTGGTCAACGACGCGATGCAGGAGTTCTTGCAGAGCGACCCGCAGCTGAGCAACGCGATGGCCAACGCGCTTCCGGTTCCGATGATCGAAGCGGTCGACCTGTCCAACGCGATCCTGTTCCTCGTCTCGGATGCCGGACGCTACGTCACCGGGGTCACGCTGCCCGTGGACGCCGGGTTCCTCAACAAGCGCTGACGAAGGGAGCAGATCATGGGAAGGGTAGAGGGCAAGGTCGCCTTCATCACCGGAGCAGCTCGCGGACAGGGCCGCTCTCACGCCGTGCGTCTCGCACAGGAGGGCGCCGACATCATCGCCATCGACGTGTGCGAGCCGATCAACGCGGTTCCGTACGACCCGGCAACGGAAGAGGACCTGGCCGAGACGGTGCGCCAGGTCGAGGCGCTCGACCGCCGCATCGTCGCGACGAAGGCGGACGTGCGCGACATGGCGCAGGTCCAGAAGGCCATCGACGATGGCGTCGCGCAGTTGGGACGACTGGACATCGTCTCGGCGAACGCGGGGATCTCGGGCCGTCCGAACAGGTCGGAGGACATCCCCGACGACGAGTGGACGGACATGCTCGACATCAACCTCTCCGGGGTGTGGCGGTCGATCCGCGCCTCGATCCCCCACCTGCGGGCGGGGGGACGAGGCGGCTCGGTCATCATCACCAGCTCGGATGCCGGTCTGTTCGCGTACGAGAACATCTCGCACTACGTCTCGGCCAAGCACGGCGTCATCGGACTCATGCGCACGCTCGCGCTCGAGCTCGCCCGCGACATGATCCGTGTCAACGCGATCTGTCCGACCACGGTCGACACCGACATGGTGCAGAACGATGCGATCTACCGGCTGTTCCGTCCGGACCTCGAGAACCCGGGAAAGCAGGACTTCGCCGATGCGGCGGTGCAGATGAACGCCCTGCCGATCCCCTGGGTGGAAGCGGTGGACATCTCCAACGCGCTGCTGTTTCTCGCATCCGACGAGGCGCGCTACATCACCGGAGTGGCGCTTCCCGTCGACGCCGGCGCCGCGGTGAAATGACGCGTGAAGGAGCGGGAAGGACGTGATGGCATGACGATGCACGCGCTGTCCGCGCCGGAGGACGCGGAAACACTCCGTGAGAACCGTGCGCGCATCGCCGGGCGTCTGGTCGGCCGCGAGCGGGAGCTGGAGCTCACGCTCGCGGCCGTCGCCGCCGGTCGCGACATCGTGCTCGAGGGTCCTCCCGGCACGAGCAAGACCACGATCCTGCGCGCGATCACCGAGGAATGGGGCATCCCGCTGCTGTTCGTCGAAGGCAACGCCGACCTGACCCCGGCAAAGCTCGTGGGTCACCACAACCCCGCGCGGGTCCTGCGCGAGGACTACTCGCCCGAGAACTTCGTGCCCGGCCCGCTCCTGGAGGCCATGCAGCAGGGCGGCTTCCTGTACATCGAGGAGTTCAACCGCGCGCCAGAGGACACGCTCAACACGCTGCTGACGGCGATGGCCGACCGCTCCATCACGGTGCCGCGGGTCGGGAGGATCGAGGCGCAGCCGACGTTCCGGGTGATCGCCTCGATGAACCCGTACGACAACGTCGGTACGACACGGCTGTCCACGAGCGTGCACGACCGCCTCAACCGCCTCGCCGTCGACTATCAGTCGACGGCGGACGAGGAACGCATCGTGGCGCTGCGCTCCGGGGCCTCGGGGGCTCTGGGCGAGCGGATGATCGGCGACGCCGTCGCCGTCACGCGCGCCACCCGGACGCACCCCGACGTCCGCCAGGGCTCGAGCGTGCGCGGGGCGATCGACACGGTCCTCGTCGCCGGCCGCCTCGCGGAGCTGCGCGGGGTCGAAGATCCCTACGGGCAGGGGTATCCCGAACTGTTCTACGACGCCATGATCGTGGCGCTGTCGGGACGCATCCACCTCGACGAGGCCGCAGAGACGACGGCGGAGGCCGTCCTGCGCGAGATCTGGGAGGACCGCTTCGTCCTGGAGCCGCACAAGGCGGCGCCGGGATGAAGGGATGTCGCCGCCGACACGCCGCTCGAGAGCGGGCGGCGTCGCACCTCCACCGTGAAAGGCGCCCCGTTGCGGCGGGTGCCGAAGCAGCTCGACGAGAAGCCGACGGTGTTCGACGCCACGGGATCCGGTGCGGGAATGGTCCTTCGTTCCTCAGGCGGTGCGCGGCGCACTGCGGGCTCGGCGCGCGGCGCGACGGCGCCGGGTCAGACCGACGAGACTGCCGAGCTGGTCTCGGCTGCGCCCGAGGCGACGGCGGTCGATCCGGCGGTGCGCGCCCTCGCTCGGCAGATCGCCTCTCGACTGTCCCTGCGCCCGGCGCGTCAGGATGCGACCAGGCGACGCGGCATCGGCGATCTCGTGAGCCTGCCATACCGGGGCGGCTCGGACGAGATCGACCTGGATCGCACGATCGAGGTGCTCGCGGAGCATCCGGTTCCCGAGGACGACGACATCGTCGTGCGGGAGCGGATGCGCACCACCAGATCGGTCGTACTGCTGGTCGATGTCTCGGGGTCGATGCGGGGCGAACGCATCACGACGGCGGCGGCGACGGTGGGGGCGGTCTCTTCGGAGCTCGTCACCGACGCGCTCGCGGTCATCGCGTTCTGGTCGGATGCGGCGATCCTGCTGCGACTGGGAGACACCGTCACACCGATGAACCTGCTCGACGAGATCCTGCGCATTCGGGCGCAGGGCCTCACGAACGTCGCCTTCCCCCTGGAGCTCGCACAGCAGCAGCTCGCCCGGGTGCCGGCGCGGGACGCGCGTGTGCTGCTGCTCTCGGACTGCGTGCACAACGCGGGCCCCGACCCGCGGCCGCTGGCCGCGCGTCTGCCGCGCCTGGACGTGCTCCTGGACGCGACCGGGGAGAAGGACATAGACCTGGGCCGCGAACTCGCGGCCAAAGGGCGCGGCCTGTGCCGCGTGATACACGGATACCGGGACGTCGCGCCGGCCGTGAGCGAGATCTTCGCGGGCCGTTGACCCGCGAGAGAAAGAGGAGGACAGATGAGTTGGTGGCCATGGCGGCAGAATCCGTGGTTCGAGACGGTACTGGAGGCACAGCGCCGGGCGAAGAGGCGGCTCCCGCCGTCGGTGTACGCGGCGCTCGTCGCCGGATCGGAGCGCGGCGCGACGCCCAGGGACAACACCGACGCGTTCGCTGAGCTGGAGTTCGCGCCGCATGTGGCCGGCCACCAGGCACAGCGCGATCTGTCGACGACCGTGCTCGGCATCCCGATCTCGCTCCCGGTGCTCATCTCGCCGACGGGTGTGCAGGCGGTCGATCCGGAGGGTGAGGTCGCCGTGGCTCGTGCTGCGGCGGCGCGCGGGACGATCATGGGCCTGAGCTCGTTCGCGAGCAAGCCCGTCGAGCAGGTTGTCGAGGCCAACCCGAACACGTTCTACCAGCTGTACTGGACGGGGTCGAAGGAGCAGATGGTCCAGCGCATGGATCGGGCTCGCGCTGCCGGCGCGAAAGCCCTCATCGCGACCCTGGACTGGTCCTTCTCGATCGGGCGGGACTGGGGCAGCCCGTCGATCCCCGAGAAGCTGGATCTGAAGGCGATGATCGCGATGGCCCCCGAGGCCGTGCGCCGGCCCGGCTGGACGCTCGACTTCCTGCGCAGCGGCCTTCCCGACCTCACCGCGCCCAACCTGCAACCGCCCGATGGGGCGGCGCCGACGTTCTTCGGGGCCTACTACGAATGGATGCAGACCCCGCCGCCCTCCTGGGAAGACGTGGAGTGGCTACGCAAGGAGTGGGGCGGGCCTTTCCTCCTGAAGGGGATCACCCGGATCGACGACGCAAAGCGCGCCGTCGACATCGGTGCCGATGCGATCTCGGTCTCCAATCACGGCGGGAACAACCTCGACACGACACCGGCTACGATCCGGTGCCTTGAGCCGATCGCCAACGCGGTGGGCTCACAGCTTGAGGTACTCCTGGACGGTGGCATCCGTCGCGGTGGGGACGTCGCCAAGGCGCTCGCGCTCGGTGCTCGTGCCGTGATGATCGGTCGCGCATACCTGTGGGGGCTCGCCGCCAACGGACAGACCGGTGTCGAGAATGTTCTGGACCTGCTCCGGATGGGTCTGGATTCCGCCGTCCTCGGGCTCGGGCACTCCTCGATCACCGAACTCTCACCCGCCGATCTTTGGATCCCGTCCGACTTCTCCCGAGCTCTCGGTGCACCGACGGACGCTCCGGCGCCGCGCCGGCGCCCCGCGGCATCCGGGAAAGGAGCTGCTTCAGCTGCCAAGGCATGATGGCTCAATGAGCTTTCCCCGAGCGGACCGGACCGCATCGACGATGGGGGGTGTCGCCCGGCTCGCCTCGCGTACGTGGCAGGAAGCCGGCGGCATCATGGTCGTTCCCCTCGGATCGACCGAACAGCACGGGCCTCACCTGCCGCTCGACGTGGATGCGCGGATCGCGACCGCGGTGGCGGACGACCTCGTCGCGCGGTGGCGTGCCACCGGTCGTGACGCGTGCGCGGCCCCGGTCGTTTCGTTCGGCGCGAGCGGCGAGCACGCCGGGTTCGCTGGCACTGTCTCGATCGGCACGGAGGTTCTTCGGGCGATGATCATCGAGATCGGCCGCTCGGCGAGTGAATGGACCGAGCGGCTTGTCTTCGTGAACGGCCACGGCGGGAACGTGGATGCCGTAAGCAGCGCCGTGCGGGTGCTGGGCGACGAGGGTCGGGATGCGCAGTGGCTGCCGTGCGAAGTCGGTGGCGCCGATCCCCACGCCGGTCGCGCGGAGACATCGATCATGCTTCACCTGGATCCGGGCGCGGTGCGGCTCGACCGGGCCGAGCCAGGCGATACTCGGCCACTCTCGGCGATCCTTCCTGATCTTCGTCGAGCGGGAGTCGCCGCGGTGTCGCCCAACGGGGTGCTCGGCGATCCTTCCGGCGCGAGCGCGCAGGAAGGCGAATCCGTGCTCAAAGCGATGTGCGATCTCGCGTGGCAGCGCGCGCAAAGGACATCGTCGTGACCCTTCCCGACGGATACACGGTACGGATCGGCCGCCATACCCGGGTCGTCGATGACGGTGCGGTGCTGATCGGCGGAGCACCGGCCCGGGTCGCTCGACTCGCCGCTGCTGCCCAGTCACGGATGACCGGGCGCGAGGTCGTCGTGACCGACAGTGCGTCGCGGGCGCTTGCCGAGTACCTGCTTGAGAACGGCTTGGCCGATCCCGTCGCGCAGCGCCTTCCTCCCGCTGATCTCTCACAGCTTTCCGTCGTGATCCCGACGATGGACCGGCCGCGCCTGCTTGCGCGGCTCCTGCACAGCCTGCCCGAGGGGCTTGCCGAGGTCGTCGTCGTCGACGATGGGTCCGACGATCCGCACGCCGTCGCGGAGGTTGTCGCGGCGGCGGGAGCGCGACTGCTCTCGCACGAGACGAATCTCGGTCCCGCGGCGGCTCGGAACACCGGAACTGCGGTGGTGTCGACGGAGTTCATCGCCTTCGTCGACACCGACGTCATCCTTGACCCCGAGTGTCTCTCGCTGCTCGTTCGCCACTTCGCCGATCCGCGACTCGCGCTCGCCGCCCCCCGCATCATCGGCGCACGCGCGTCGACACCGACCTGGATCACCCGGTACGAGGACGCCCGCTCGTCCCTCGATCTCGGAGCCGTATCCGCGGCGGTCAAGCCGCAGACACGGGTCGCCTGGGTGCCGACGACGTGCGTCGTGGTGAGGCGCTCGATGCTGGGCGAGGGGTTTGATCCGCTCCTTCGCGCAGGCGAGGACGTGGACCTCGTCTGGCGACTGACAGACGCCGGGTATCGGGTGCGGTTCGAGCCGGGGGCGATCGCTCAGCACGAGCATCGGGCGCTGCCTCGGCAGTGGCTTGCGCGCAAGTTCTTCTACGGCACCGGCGCCCAGCCGCTGGCGGAGCGGCATCCCGACAACATCGCACCGGTCATTTTCGCTCCGTGGAGTCTGCTCGTGTTCGTTGCTGCCGTCGCTCAGCGGCGCTGGTCAACGCCGGTAATCGCGGTGACCGTCGGAGTGGTGATTGCGAGGATCGCTCGTCGAGTCGGGCACTTGCGGCATCCGTGGCGGGAGTCCGCGCGTCTCGCAGGCAACGGCCTTCTCTCTGCGATCGCACAGGGGATCGCGCTTTTCGTACGGCACGGGTGGCCGCTCGCCCTCCTCGGGTCGCTCCTGTCGCGACGGATTCGGCGCGCGACAGTCGTCGCGGCCATCGCGGACACGGTGTGGGAGTACGCGAGGTTGCGACCTCGGCTTGATCCGGTGCGATTTGCGCTCGCTCGGCGGCTGGATGATCTTGCCTACGGCGCTGGCGTGTGGTGGTCGTCGCTGCGGGGAAGATCCGTCCGAGCCCTGCTGCCGGCGATCGTTCGCACTGAGCGTCCGTCCGCGCGGCAGCGGCAACAGGGATAGGGCGACAGCGAACTACCCTGGAAGGATGGCTGGGAAGAAGGGCGCGAAACCGCTGGAGTTCCGCAACACGCAATTGGCTGATGCGCTTCAGACGCAGGACGTCGCAGCCGTTGCTTTTGCCCTGCGGCACGGTCCGACAGTGGTGCCGCTCATGAAGCCGGGGCAGCGCGACAATCCGCTCGACGTTGGTGAGGTTTGGACCTTTCGCGACCCGAACACCGGACAGGTCGCTCTCCTTCTGTTCAGCAACGCGGCAAACAAGCCGGCGACCCTTCCCCCGGCGGTCGCGCTGATGCCGCCGGCAAGCCTCAAGTCCTTTCTGCAGGCGCACCGCGACGAGATCACGACAGTCTTCTTCGACCTGGCGGGGCCTCATCCGATGCAGGCGAGCCCAGCCGACGTGCTTGCCGCTCTCGAGGTCCGGATCGAGGACTAACCCGGCCGGCAGCTAGAAACCTGGTCCATCGTCGGAGCGCCCAGCGCCGGGTCGCCGGCCCGGCCGCACCGTATGCAGACTCAAGTCCCCGAGTGCGCCACGGAGATTCTTGGATGCGGCATCCACCACTGTCCGGTAGCCGAGGCGTTCGGCCTCGGCCCGCCGCTGGGCAGCTTGCATCACAGGTCTGATTTCGCCGGCGAGGCTCAGCTCGCCGATCGCTGCGGTCCCCTTGGCGAGGGCAGTCTCACTGACGGCGTTGGCAACGGCGACCGCAATCGCGAGGTCCGCCGCGGGCTCGGCCAGGCGCACACCTCCGACCGTCGACACGTCGACGTCGTGGTCGCTGACGATCACACCTGCTCGGCGTTCGAGCACGGCAAGCACCATGGCAACGCGTGAGGCCTCTACGCCGTTGACGATGCGCCGCGGGTTCGGTGCGGAGGTCTTGATCGTGAGCGCCTGCACCTCGACCGGCAGTGCCCGGCGCCCTTCCATCGCGATCGTGACGCAGGTACCCGCTACGGGGTCGCCGTGCCCGAGGAACAGCGCGCTCGGGTCGGCGACCTCCTGGATGCCGTCACCGGTCATGTCGAAGCATCCGACCTCATCGGTCGGACCGAATCGGTTCTTCAGAGCGCGAACGAACCGCAGCGAGCTTTGGCGGTCGCCCTCGAAGTGGCAGACGACATCGACGAGGTGCTCGAGGATGCGGGGGCCGGCGATCGTCCCGTCTTTCGTGACGTGCCCGACGATGATGACCGGTAGTCCCCGTTCCTTCGCGACGCGGATGAGTGTCGACGCCACCTCACGCACCTGGGACGGATGCCCCGCCGCCCCCTCGTGCATCGCCGACGACACGGTTTGCACCGAGTCGACGATCAGGAGGCTCGGCTGGACCTCGTCGACGTTTCCGAGGATCGTCGCGAGGTCGGTCTCGCTCGCGAGGTACAGCTCGTCGTGCAGGGCACCGGTGCGCGAGGCCCTGAGCCGGACTTGAGCTACAGACTCTTCCGCACTGGCGTAGAGAACCCGGTGGCCGGATGCCGCGGAGTGCGCCGCGACATCCAGCAGCAGCGTCGACTTGCCAACTCCTGGTTCGCCGGAGAGCAGGATTGCGGCGCCGGGGACAAGCCCGCCACCGAGGACGCGGTCGAACTCTCCGATGCCGGTCGTTCGGCGGGGCGCATCGGATGCCGAGACCCGCGTGATCGGTTGCGCAGCGCGATCGGCGCTCGGCGCCGTGGGGGCGAGCGTCCGCACGATCCCGGTCTGCTCGGCTGCCTCGACCACCGTTCCCCACTGCTGGCATTCGCCGCAGCGGCCGACCCACTTGACCGTTGTCCAGCCGCACTCGGTGCACCGGTAGGGAGCGGCGGTGGTCGGGCGTTTGGCCATGCGATCAGGCTAGCCGTGGCATCCGACACCGCCTCTCGGCGCGCCCTGCCCTGTGGCTCATCAGTCGGCGGAAAGGACCGCCTCACCGACGACCTGTTGGGTCAGCGGCACCGAGTAGGCCATGAGGGCGCCGGCCTGCGCGTCACGGAAGATCCGCTGGATCGGGGAACTCAGCAGGAAGCTCCCGCCGCCACCGACGCGGAGCGCCTCGGCCGCTGCCTGCTTTGCCACCTCGTTGGCGAGCATCTTCGACTCGGCGGCGGCGGGCATCGCTTCCTCGGACCGCTCGTCGGCAAGCCAGGCGACGCGCTCGGCGAAAAGGCGTGCTGCCTGCAGCTGCGTCCACAGCATGCCGGTCTCCATCTGCACCCACTGGTTCTCGGCCTGGGAGGGCGCGCCGCCCTTGCTCTTGCGGGCGGCGGTGGCATAGGCATCCATCGCCGACTCGGCGATGCCGATCGAGAGCATCCCGAAGCCGACGGTGATGAGGTTGGCGTAGTCGGCAGGGGGGAAACCGCACCGGCGGGATGCCAGCAGCGGCGTGTTCTCGAACAGCACCGTGCGGCTGCGCGTGGCGCGCATTCCGACGGTCTCGTCGATGGGAGGGAAGCTGATGCTGTCATCCACAGTCACCCCGAAGAACGCCGGGACGCCGTCGATGCTGGTGTTGACGAGCATGTGGTCGGCGGCCTCGGAGCCGGACACGAACACCTTGCGGCCGGTGAGTGTCCAGTTCTCGCCGGCGGGAGTCGCGTCCTGCTGGGGCGCGAGGAAGAACCTGCCGCCGGCGGGTTCGGAGAGCGCGTTGACGAATCGCTTGCCAGTCCGCAGCTCGGCGGCGAAGAATGCTGCCTCGTCGGGACTCGACATCGTCACGAGCGCGTGAGCTGCACCGATGTGCATGAGCCAGACGGTGGCGACGGCGGGATGATGGGCGGCGAGGATCCGGACCGTGTGCGCCAACGTCACGTAGGACAGGCCCTGGCCGCCGTGCTCCACCGGGAGGAACGCGGCATCCAGTCCCGAGGCCGACAGGGCGCGCAGGTGTTCGACCGGTAGCCGAGCGTCACGGTCGTCGTCGGCAACGGTCGCCGCGAACTCCTCAGCGAGCGTTGTGACGGTGTCGATCCAGTATTGCTCGGCAGCGGGGACGGCGAACGGGGAGCGTCGGGTGAGCATGAGTGTTTCCTTGGTCGAGAGAGGTCAGGCGGGGGTGAGGCTCCGGGTACGGCCCGGCTTGCTGCGCACGTGCCGACCCAGGTGACGCCGGAGCGCCGCGCGAGAGGTCAGCACGAGAACGATCAGCGTGATGGCGTAGGGGAAGGTCTGGTAGAGCTCGCTCGGCAGCTGAATCGCGGTCGACTGCGCCAGCAGCGAGAAGCTCTGCAGGAAGCCGAACAGCAGCGCGCCGATCGCGATGCCCACGGGCGTCATCCGCCCCATGATCACGATCGCCAGCACGATGTAGCCGCGCCCTGCCGTGATGTCGGGGCTGAACGCGCCGATCGAGCCGAGGGTGATGACACTGCCCGCGAGTCCCGCGAGCGCCCCGCCGATCAGCAGCGTCCGGGCCCCGATCTGGCGCGGGCGGACGCCCCGAAGCGCCGCCGAGGTCGGGTCGGCACCGACGGCGCGCACCTGCAGGCCGAAGCGCGTGAAGCGGAACACCGCCCAGGCGGCGATGGCGAGCACGAGGGCGCCGTAGACGAGGGGACTCTGCCCGAACAGGGCAGGCCCGATGAGCGGGATGTCGGTGAGGATGCCGAGATCGAGCTTGGGTGCCGTCGGCACCGAGACGTTGGTTTGACCGGCGGGCACCCACAGTTGGTAGAGATAAGTGGACAGCCCCAGGCCCAGCATCGTGATCGCGAGCCCCACGACGATCTCGTTGGCGCCGAGGCGGTATACGACGACGTTCATGAGGGCAGCCAGGACGAGTCCGGTGAGCATCGCTGCGACCAGGCCCGCGACGAGTCCCGCGAAGCTCGCGACGAACACGGCCACGAACGCGCCGAGGATCATCATTCCCTCGATACCGAGGTTCAAGCGGCCCGCGCGCTCCACGAACCCCTCGCCGAGCCCGGCGATGACCAGGGGTGTGGCGAGCACGATAGCTCCCGCCAGGATGGAGGCCCACAGCTCGATGCTCATGATCGCTCCTCCGCGCCAGATGCCGGGGTGGGTTCACCGTCGGGAGTGACTGATGCGACATCCGTCAACGGAGGCGCCGCAGCGGGCCTGGCCGCCCCCGACCGCGCCGTAACACCGGCGACGGCGGCGACCCCCAGCAGCAGGACCCCCTTGATGACGTCGGCGATCGAAGAGGGCACGGTGCCCGTCGCCGATTGGATGCCCAGGGCTCCTGCGGTCAGCGCGGAGAAGAAGAGTGCGGCGAGCAGGATGCCGCCGGGCAGGAGCGCTCCGAGGAGGGCTACGGCGAGGCCCGAGAACCCGACGCCGCCGGAGACGGAGTTGAAGAGGCGCTCATTGACCCCCGCCACTTGTAGCCAGCCGACGACGCCCGCGCCGGCACCGGAGACGAGCATCGTGCCGTAGAGAGTTCGCGCGCGGGTTGTTCCCAAGCGCAGGGCCAGGCGGGGGCGTTCGGCGAACACGCCGATGCGGGTGGCCTGTGAGGTGCGCCGCCACCACTCGAACAGCACGGCGACCACGATGATCAGCAGCACGCCGATGTGCGCGCGTGTGCCGGGAATCAGATCGGGCAGAGCGGATGCCTCGGGCAGTTGCTGACTTTGCGGGGTGGCGGTGTTCTCGCCGCTGGCGAGCCACGTGCGCAGCGTCCAGCCGAGGAACCCCGCGGCGATGTAGTTCAGGAGCAGCGTGGACAGGATGATGTTCACGTGCCAGCGCTCGGCAAGCCACGCCGGCAGCAGGGCGAACGCGGCACCGCCCAGGGCCCCCGAGACCATGCCGATCACCCAGTAGACCGGGGCCGGGACCCCCTCGCCGAACAGGCCGGCTGTGCCGAGGGTTGCGGCGGTGGCGAAGATCGCGCCGAAGATCACCTGGCCCTCGGCTCCGACCGAGAAGACGCCCGCCCGCAGCGCGGGGATCAGGGTGAGGGCGACGATCGCGATCGGCACTGCCCCGACGAGCAGCTCACCGACACGGTACGGAGAGCTCGACACTCCGGCGATCAGCCCCTGCAAGCCGGCCAGTGGATCGGCACCGGCGATCAGGATGAGTACCGTCGCGACAACAAGCACGGCGACGACGACGGCGCCGGCGAGCATCCACCCGCGAAGTCGGCCGATCACGGATGCTCCCCGTGATCATGCGTGTGACCGCAGGCGCCCGCGGGGCCGGGGAGGAGCACATCGACGAAAGACTGCGTGGCGGCATCGATGAGGCCCCGCTCGGTGAGACCCAGGTCGGGCACGACGTACAGGCCGACGAACGACAGGATGATGTAGGGGGAGGGGATGCGGCATCCGAGGGCCGCGGTCGCGGCGTGACCGGCCGCGAGAGCGTCGGCAGTCTCTTGCCACGGCGCCGCACTCATCATCCCGCCGACGGGCAGCGGCACGCGTCCGACGACCTCGCCGTCAGCGACCGTGACGAAGCCGCCGCCCATGCGCGCGAGCTCTTCTACGGCCAGTCGCATCGACGCGTCATCCGCGCCGACGACCGCGACGTTCATGTTGGGGCAGTTCATGGTGATCGCCACCGCGCCGCGGGTCAGGCCGAATCCGCGCACGAACCCGATGCCGGTCTCGGCGGTGCCGTGATGGCGGTCGATGACCGCGATCTTCAAGACATCCGTGTCGGTGTCGGAGCGCACCTGTCCGTCGACGACGTCGAGGTTCGCCTCGAACTCTCGCTTGAAGTAGCCGTTGTACATCTCCATCGCGCGCACCCGCACGTGCTGCGCGCCCTCGGGCGCGGTCACCGCGAAGATGTCCATCGGAAGCTCGGCGGGAAGATGGACCGTGTCCAGGGTCCACGCCGGAAGCTCGTCGGTGTTGGCGAACACGGGCGCGCCGTCCTCCCCCTGCACCTCGCCGGCGATGATGACGTGCGAGGGACGGACCTCGGCGAGATCCGGGATGATCTGCAGGTCGGCCAGGCGTGAAGGGGCGAGGATGCCGAGCACCTGGTCGAGCCGGTAGTACTGTGCCGGCTGCGTGGTAGCCATCCGGTAGGCCAGCTGCGGGTCCACGCCGAAGCTGATGGCCTGACGGATGTGGTGATCGATGTGGCCCTCGGTCGACAGGTCGAGGGCGTGCTTGTCGTCGGCGCAGAAGCACAGGCTCCGAAGCGCCGGATCGATCGCCTCGAGGTCGGCGAACAGCCGTGGCGTGTTGTCGGTGAGCGAGGAGGCCATGATCGTGATCATCGCTCCGAGCCGCGTGCGCTCGAGGACCTCGTCGACGGTGGACGCGTTGTGGTCGTCGCTGATCCCCGCGGCAAGGTACCCCCAGAGCGACTCGTGCGTCTGCGCGGCAGTGTGACCCGTCATCCGTCGGCGCGCGGCGAGGGCCTCGCGGAAGCGTCCCGTCGAGCGCTCGCTGTAGTCGAACGGGTTGGTCTCGCCGAGTGTGGCAGTCACGTCATCCCACAGGCGCGCACGGACAGTCTCTTCGGGGATGACGGCACCGCCGAGTTCGAGGTGCGGGGCCCCTGGGGTGGTCGGAGAGACCTGCTGGAAGATGTGCAGCGGCGTGCGGGTGGACACCATGAAGTCCATCCCGTCTGCGCCCCACACGTTCGCTGCACCGTTGGGGTCGACCAGGACCGTGGTCGTGCCGCGGGGGACCGAGAGGCGCGCGAGTTCCCCGGGGGTGAGGTTCGTGTACTCGATGTGCAGGTGCGCGTCGATGAAGCCGGGAACGACATAGCTGCCGGATGCGTCGATCTCGCGCCGCGCGTCGGGCATGTGGCCCCAGGGGGTGAGCGTCGCGATGTGCCGCCCGCTGATGACGACATCCCGTTCGAGCCACTCCTCGGTGCCCGGCGACTGCACGAGGCCGCCACGAATGATGAGGTCAGGGGTCTCGTTCCCCGACGCGACGGCACGCACGCGCACCAGTTCCTCGGGCGTGGGGACCAGACTGCTCAGCTCGGTCACGACGGTTCCTTCTCAGTGGGGACGGACGGGGTCTCGGCGGATGCGGCATCCGGGGAATCTGCGGGACTCAGGCCCGCCATGGCCGCACCGACCTTGTCGGTGGTGACCTCGCTGATCGGCCATTCGGCGGCGATCCGTCCCGAGAACATCACCACGATGCGGTCCGCCAGATGAAGCAGCTCCTCGAGATCGTGGGACGCCACGAGCACCGCCGCGCCAGCTTCGGCTGCTCCGACAATCCGCTCGCGGATGGACTGGGCGGCCCGCAGGTCCAGTCCCTGGGTCGGTCCGTAGGCGAGGACGACGCGCGGTGATCCGGTGCCGAGTTCCCGGGAAACGAGAAGCTTCTGCTGGTTTCCACCCGAGAGTCCGCCGGCGGCGAGGGAGGGGGTGGCGGGGCGCACATCGAACGCTCGCAGCGTCGTCGCAGCGTCGGGGTTCGCGGTCGTGCCGCGCGACCGCGGGCGTGACGCTCTCGGGATGGCGGCGCTGTCGTACAGCGAGAGGGTGTCACCGAGGCTCAGGGTCGGAACCAGGCCGTCGCTGCGTTCCTCGGGAATCCAGGCGACCCCGCGCGAGAGCAGGTCCACGGCGCGCGGCGCCTCGAGATCGTCGACCCGGAATGCTCCGGTGCGCGCAGGGGTCAGTCCCGCAAGAACGTCCATCAGCGTGTTCTGGCCGCTTCCGGCAACGCCCGCGACGCCGACGATCTCGCCGGCGCGGACGTGGAGGCTGACGGCGTCGAGGTCGGCATCCGTGTCGGAGATTGCGGTGACCTCGTGCAGCGAGATGACCGGCTCCCCCGGAAGCCGCGGCGCCCGCGCGGCGGCCGTAGGAAGCTCGCCGACCATGAGGCGTGCGACCCGCTGCGGGCTGAGATCTGCCGCAGGCCCGTGGTGCACGAGCCTGCCGTGGGAGAGGACAGAGACATCGTCAGCGACGGCTCCGACCTCGTCGAGGCGGTGGGTGATGAGCACGATCGCGGTGCCGCCTTCGCACAGGGAACGAAGGTGGTCGAACAGGCCGCCGACCTCTCGGGGGCCGAGGCTCGCGGTGGGTTCATCCAGGATGAGGGTCGTTGCCCCTTCGGCCAGGGCGACGACGATCTCACCGAGCTGTCGGTGAGCCTGCGTGAGGTTTCGCGTGGGAACTGTCAGGTCGACATCGACCTCGGCGCGTTCGAGAGTGTGAGAGAGCAGCTCGTGGGCCGCGCGGCGACGAAGGACGCGCCGCGGGCTGACGAGCAGGAAGTTGTCGAGCAGCGAGAGTTCACCGACAAGGCTCAGTTGTTGCGGAACCATATTCACGCCGCGCGCTTTGGCTTCGGCACGGTCGCGTGGTGCGTAGACGGCATCGCCGATGGTCATGGTGCCGGCATCCGGTTCCTGGATTCCCGCGAGGATCTTCGCGAGGGTGGACTTGCCGGCGCCGTTCTCGCCGACGAGGGCGTGCACAGTACCGGGGCGCACGAGAATGTCGACGCCATCGAGTGCCCGCGTGGTGCCGAAGGTCTTCGAGACCGACCGGGCCACCAGGGCCCGGCCGGTCTCGAGGGAGGAGGTGCTGGTCAAGAGATCGTGATGCTTCCGTCGTTGAGGCCGGCGATGAGCTCGTCGACCTTCGTCGCGACATCCGCGGGAATGGCGCCGTCGACGTCGTTGATCTCCTGGTAGGCGATGCCGCCGTTCTGCAGGGTCGAGACGACGCTCTTGCCGCCGAAGTCACCGGCAGCAACCTCTTCGACCCACGCCTTCACGATCGGGTACATGTCGAGGTCCACCGTCGACACGTTCACCGACAGAGCCTCTTCGCCGGCAGCCGGTGAGACGCCGACGGTGGGGACGCCCGCGTCGGCAGCGGCAGCCCCGACGCCCGCGGCGATGCCGTCACCCGTGGTGAAGACGAGCCCGGCACCCTGGCCGATGAGGCCCGTGGTAGCGGAGGCGGCGGCCTCGGCGTCATCGAAGCTTCCCGCGTAGACGACGGGCAGTAGCTCGGCGTTCGGATTGGCTGCGGTGACACCCTCCTGGAAGAAGGCGTCGGTCGCGACGACGAAGTCGAGCTCCATGCTCTCGACGCGGCCGATCGGCGAGAGCTGCGTGAGCCCCGCAATGTAGCCGGAGAGGTAGCCGACCTGGGCTGCGTCATACGTCCACGTCTCGACGTTGTCGGTGTACTTGTCGAGAATGTCCACACCGCCCGACGCGGTGAACGAGACATCCGGGAAGTCCTCGGCGACCGAGAAGATCGCGTCACCGAGCTCGATACCGTGACCGATGATCAGGTCGACACCCTGGCTGGCGAAGTCGGCGATGACCGGTTCGCTCTCGGCGGGGTCGGCCATCTGCTCGCGCAGCTCGTAGGTGATGAGGCCTTCCTCCTCAAGCTGTGCGAGGGCGTCGGCGAGGGCCTGGTTGAAGGCGCCGTCGTTCGCGTTGCCCGGGGTGAGAGCGCCGACGGTGATGACGTCGGACGCGGGGTCTTCGGATGCCGCGGGCTCGGTCGAGCCCGAGCATCCGGCGAGCACGACCGCGGCGGTCGCGGCTGTCGCGATGAACGCGAGAGAGCGGGAGATGCGCATGCTGTGTCCTTTCGGGAGCGTCAGAGATGTGTTGGTGCAGGGGTGGTGATGTGGAATCCGTCGGCGAGGGTGGCGCCGACGAACGCGTGGGAGTCAGGGGACCACTGCCCGAGCACGGCCCCGGAGGCGATGTCGAAGCAGGGGTGGAGGGTGACAGTTGACGGCGTCGCGTAGAGGTCCGCGTCGTCGATGCAGACGACGTCGGTGCCGTGCAGGTCGCGGACGATGCCGGTTGCCGGGAGCGTGCCCGCGCGCTCTGCGGCGACGACGAGCGCCGTGGTGAGAAAGCCGCGAAGAGCGGTGTCGTTCTCGCACAGGGCTTCGGTCTTGGTGCATCCCTCGACCCAGTGCACGGTGTCGGCATCCACCGTCACGGCGCTTGTCTGCGTCCCGAGGGCGGCGTTTCCTTGTGAGAGGACGTCGATCTCGAGCGTGAAGTCGTCGCCGGAGCGGGCGAACGAGATGCGCTCGGTGTAGAGCGGTTCCGACTTCGTGCCGACGACCGCGAACCGGTCGGGCCAGCTCGCCACAATGGGTGCCAACGGCACGGTGCCGTCGCTGGCATGCGCGCTCGCCGCCCACACCAGTGCGAGCGCCGTCGACGCGACAAGTGCCGCGGAGGCGATCGTGACCGGTGGGCGCAGCTGACTCATGATGCCGATGCCACCTCGAGTGCGTCTAGTTCGGCGAGGAGGTCGCGCTTGAGGTCGTCTGGCGCGAACGATGCCTCGATCGAGCGGCGAGCGAAGCCGGCGAGGTCAGCTTCGGTGAAACCGAACTGGGCGGCAGCCACAGCCCAATCAGCTTCGAGTGTCGTGCCGAGGGGAACCGGGTCGTCGGTGTTCAGCGTGACACGGACGCCGGCATCCAGGAGGCGCGGCAGCGGGTGCGAGGCCCAGTCGGGGTAGATGCCCAGCGACACGTTTGAGCGCGGGCACACGCCCAGGCTGATCTCGTCGCGCACGAGCCGTTCGATGAGCGCCGGATCCTCGATCGAGCGCACCCCGTGGTCGATGCGCTCCGCCCGCAGCAGATCGATCGCATCCCAGACGCCCGCGGGGCCGCTCGATTCTCCGGCGTGGACGGTGCGACGCAGACCGGCCACGGCTGCGCGGGCGAAGGCTGTCTGGAACTTCTCGCCGGTGCGACCCGTGACCTTTTCGTCGCCGTCGACGGAGAGCGCGACGACACGCTCGGGACGCTGGTAGGTCAGGGCGGCGACGATGTCTTCGGCCTCGCGAGCCGTCTGGCTGCGCAGCAGCGAATAGGCGATGCCGGTCTCGCACAGGCCGTCCTGGGCCGCCTCATCGAACCCTTCCGACAGGGCAGCCAGCAGATCGAGTTCGCGCCCGCGCCAGGCGTTCCAGTGGGTCGGATTGACGATGACATCCGAGTAGCGGATGCCGGAGGCGGTCTGCCGGGCAGCGAAAGCGTAGGCCACCCGCGCCGCCTGTTCCGGTGTGCGGACGAGACCGCACTGCCAGTCGAGGAAGCGGAGGAAGCCGGTGAGCCCTGCGGATCCCGCTCCCGTGCCGCCGCCGGTGGTCACGCTGGGAGCGGAGAAGTCGTCGTGCGTCGAGATGTCGAAGATCGTCCGGGCCGGCCCCGGGAGTGCGACGCCGCTCTCTTTCGCGAGCACGAGCATCTCATGCAGCGAGAAGGTGCCCTCGAGGTGGATATGCACCTCGGCTTTCGGGAGCGCACGGATTGCCTGTTCGTCAATGCGTGCGGCGGTGGGGGCGGGGGTCGGCATGGGGATGCTGCGCCTTTCGGGTCGGCTCCCAGCACGCTATCCGGCGACCAGTACTTGTTGACAAGTTGACCCGTAACCTTTCGACACCTGTAACAGCGCTGTAATCGGGGCGCCAAATTACGGCTTGTTACGACGTAGACTCGGGGCGACTATTTCGACTTGTTCACAAGGGAGCCTTTCCGTGTCTGATCTGACCGACCCTGACCTCGCGCATCTTCGGGCATCCATCGACATCGCCGCCCAGACGCGCGAAGCAGGCGCCCACCCCTTCGGTGCACTCGTGGTCGATGCGTCCGGTGCGGTAGTTGCGACAGCGGGGAACAATTCACTGCCGCCGGCCGGGGACCCGACCCAGCACGCCGAACTGCGCGCTGTCGCTGCGGCCGCGCGAGAGTTGGGAATCGATGGCATGAAGGGTTCGACGCTGTACACCAGTGCCGAGCCGTGCGTCATGTGTTCGGGGGCTGCCTATTGGGCGGGCATCGACCGGGTCGTCTATGCGCTCTCGGAGTACCGGCTGCTCGGGCTCACCGGCGACCACCCCGAGAACCCGACGTTCTCGCTGCCCTGCCGCGAGGTGTTCGCCCGGGGCCAGCGGACGATCGAGGTCTCGGGACCGCACCTGGAAGACGAGGCATCCGTCGTTCACGAGGGCTTCTGGGTCTAACGGCACGGCCTGTCCGGGGCATCCGTTCGTCGAGGACGGCCTACAGCGCACTCCACGGCGGGCGGACGGTTCGCACGAGCGAGTAGGACACGATGCCGGGGTCGTGATACTCGGTGCTGTGCAGGATGCGGCTGCCACTCGCGCCGATACCGATGACCTCCAGCGTCATGACCGGGGTGCCCTCGGGCTTCTCGAACAGGTCGGCGAGCTCGCCCGAGAGCGTCACCACGCCGGGGGTTGTCACCTCCCACACGACCGGCTCTCCCCACACCCGTGCCGCGAAGGTGAAGACGGACTCGCTCGGGTCGAACTCCGCGGGCAGTTCGTCCGGAATCGGCACCGTGTCGTCGGCGATCATCGCGACGGCGCCATCCGCCCGCCACCGCTTTCGGACGGCCAGTCGAGTCGTGTCTGCAGGCCGTTCCATCACGGCGCCGATCTCAGCGCCCAGGGGCAGGGTGCGGGACTCGAGCACCTCCACCTCGGCGTGGTAGCCGAGTCGGTCGAGGAGCTCGGTGTGTTCGAACTGCTCCTCCAGGCGGACGCTCAACCGCAGCGCGATCGGATCCACCGTGGTCACCGTGCCCTGTCGCCGCCGCACGATCCCCTGCGCCTCGAGCTGGGCCATCGCGTTGCGCAGTTGCTGGCGACTGCACTCCAGGCGCGCCGTCAACTCCAGTTCCCCGGGCAACGGGGCCCCGAGCGCCGCCGCCTCGCGCACGTAGCGCAGGAGCCCATGCTGGACGCGCATCGTGTCCGCGTCGCCACCCGGGCGTGGCAGCGGGAGGTAGGTGGTCACGGGTTCTCCTCACACGGACGCGTTCGCAGTGGGGCTGACCACACGCTATCGGTCCGCCACGGCATCCGTCGCCAACTCAGCAGGACCGGCGCCATCGCCCCGCTCCTGCTGTGCCGAGTCGCCGAAGTTCCGCCGATCGTGAGGAGTTAGCGACGCCTGTGGGTGCGCCCGATCCAGGTCAGCGCAGCGACACCGCCACCTCGCGCAGGGCGTCGGCGGAGCGGCGCAGCAGGGCGAGTTCATTCAGAGAGAACGGTGTCTCGCGGATCGGGAACGCGCCGCGGGAGTTCACGATCGAGGGCACGGAGAGAGCGACGCCATCGATCCCGTGGAAGTCCTTCAGCACGGTGCTCACCGGCAGGACCGCGTGCTCATCGCTCAGGATCGCCTCGATGATCCGAGCCGACGACAGCCCGATCGCGTAGTTGGTCGCGCCCTTGCCCTGGATGACCTTGTAGGCGGCATCCCGAACATCGACGGTGATCGCGTCGAGCTCATCGACCGTCATGCGGGGGTGGCCCTCCGACTCCCAGTCGAGGATCGGAACCGTCCCGATCATCGCGTGGGACCACAGCGCGAACTCGGTATCCCCATGTTCGCCGATGATGTGCGCGTGAACGCTCGAGGTCGCCACCCCAGCGCGCTGAGCGAGCTTCCAGCGCAGCCGGGACGTGTCGAGCACGGTTCCCGACGCGAACAGTCGCTCCGGAGGAAGCCCGGTCTCCTCCTGTGCGAGCACCGTCAGCACATCGCACGGGTTGGTCACGATCACGTAGACCGCGTCGGGGGCGACTTCCAGCAGCTGAGGCAGCATCTTTCGCAGGATGCCGGCATTCACGCCCGCAAGCTCGATGCGGCTCTGCCCCGGGTTCTGCTTCGCGCCGGCGGTGATCACGACGACGTGCGAACCCGCGGCTACCGAGATGTCGCTGCCGCCGGTGATGTCGCTCGTGCCGGTGAACAGGGTGCCGTGAGCGAGATCGAGAACCTCGGCATCCACCTTCGCGGTATTGATGTCGTAGAGGGCGACATGGCGGGCTGAGCCGCGGATGAGGGCGGCGTAGGCGACGCTGGAGCCGACGCTGCCGGCGCCGACGACGGTGACTTTCGAGTTCTCGATCACACTCATGGGGGACAGTCTTACAGGTCGGTGTTACGCGCCGGTAGCCGGCTCCGCCCGCTTCTCGACTGGTGCGACGTCGGAGTTCCGGATGCCGAGGAACGACACGATCCCGCCAGCCACCATGAGTCCGGCGGTGACGATCGCGGCGCGGCGGAATCCGTCAAGATCGAGGCTGCCGGCGACGATCGTCGCGAGCGTCGCGATGATGAGAAGCCCGGCGATGCGCGCGATGGCGTTGTTCACGGCGGAGGCGATGCCGGAGCGGGCCGGATCCACCGCGCCGAGGATCGCCGCGGTGAGGGGCGAGACCGTGATGGCAAGCCCAAGTCCGAAGAGGATGAGCCCCGGAAGGAGTTGGAGCCAGTAGTTGACGGGGTCGGTGACCGTGAGAAGCAGCAGCGATCCGCCGGCCATCACGAGCGGTCCGACGGTCATGAAGATCCGCGGCCCGAAGCGGTCGGACAGGGACCCCATCGATGCACTCAGCAGCACCATCATGACGGTGGTCGGCAGGCTCGCAAGCCCCGCGAGAGTCGCCGAGAACCCAGCCTCCTGCTGCAGGTAGACCGTGACGACGAAGCCGTTGAGCGAGAGCGCTGCGTACACGAACAGGGTCGCGATGTTCCCGGTCCAGAAGTTGCGGATGCGGAAGAGGTCAAGCGGCAACATCGGCGCCGTCGCCGACCGCTGACGCCAGAGGAAGAGCGCGAACAGAAGGATGCCGGCCGCGAACGTCGCCCAGATCACGGGCGATCCCCATCCGAGGTTCGGTTGTTCGATCAGCGCGAAGACCGCCCCGCCGAGTCCGAAGGTGCACAGGGCGGTGCCGATCCAGTCGATGCGAGCGTCGGGGCGGCGCTCGTCGCGCTCGCCGAGGGTGTGGAGGAGCCACAGCGTGATGCCGATCGGTACGACGTTGATGACGAACGCGAATCGCCACGACAGGTAGTCGACGAAGACGCCGCCGATGAGGGGCCCGACGATCATGGCGCCGGTGGTCATGGCCGTCCAGATGCCGATCGCCCGGCCGCGCATCGCGCCGTCGAAGCGCGAGGTGATGAGCGCCAGCGAGCTGGGAACGAGGAACGCGCCCGCCGCACCCTGCACGGCGCGGGCGATGATCAGGATGACGGGGTCTGGCGCGATCGCGATCACGACGGATGCCGCGGCGAATCCGTAGAGGCCGATGCGCAGCACGAGCAGCCTGCCGAAGGCATCCGAGATCGAACCGGCGAGCAGGATGAGTGATCCGAGGGTGATGAGGTAGGCGTCCACCACCCACTGCTGGGTCGTGAGTCCGCCGCCGAGCTCGGTCTCGATCGCGGGAAGGGCGACGTTGATGAGCGTGCCGTCGAGGAACGCGACGGACGACGCCAGGATCGCGATCGTGAGGATGAGTCGCTGCGATCGACTCATGCGAGATGCCACACCGTCACGCTACGCGCTTCGCGCGGCGGTGGGGTCGCTCAGATCAGCCCGCGATCCGATCAGCCCGCGCTCGCCGAGCCCACACCTCGCGCGTCGAACCCACACTTTTCCGCGGCCGAATCCTGTCGGCTCAAGGCCGAAGGTGTGGGTTCGACGGATGGAAGGTCGGGCTAGAGCGCGCCGCCGGCAGCGGGCGGGGCGTCGGTTTCGGTCGAGTCGCCGTTCGGCATGTCGCGAGCGACGAAGTTCTCGATGTCGAAGAGGTTCGTGGTGCGCTCCGCGATGTTGAGGAGCGTGGTCATCGACGCGACCTCCTCGACCTGCTCCTTCAGGAACCACAGCATCGCCTGCTCGCCCAGTCCGTCGCTCTCGGCGCGGGCCGCGGCGAAGAGCGCCTCGATCTGTGACGAAACGCGCTTCTCCTGCTCGAGTGCCAGGCGGATCGGCTCGGCGTGGTCGGCAAAGTCGGTGCGCACAGCTGGAACGCCGGGGATGGTCACGCCCATGTCGCGGTCGAGGCGGTACTGGATGAGCATCATCGCGTGGTTGCGCTCTTCGACGGACTGGCGGTAGAAGTGGCGCGCGAGCTGCGGCAGGTCGTGGTCGTCGTACCAAACGGCGATGGCGATGTACTGCTGGCTGGCGGCGAACTCGTGGCCGATCTGCTCGGACAGCAGCTGGTCGAACGTGGTCATGACACTCCGATCGGGTCGCGAAACTCTCCCTCCCATCCTGGCAGAGTGCGCTACTGCGAGAACAGTCCGGCGGGGTCGCCGACCGAAGCGAGGTACGCCGCGCGACGCTCGAACAGTGCGGGGACGCGCCCGCGGACCTCCGCGATGAGTTCGCCGAGATCGGCGGTGGTGAGGATGCCGTCAGCGACGACAGTGCGACCGGCGACGACCACCCGATCGACGTCGCTGCCGCGGACGGCGTGCACGAGGTTGTGGTGGATATTGGCGTGCGATCCGGCCGGCAACAGGGGAGTCATCCGTGGTGTATCGGTCCGCACCGCGATCAGATCGGCCTGCTTGCCGGGTTCGAGGGACCCGAGCCGGTCCCCCTGACCGATGGCCCGCGCCCCGCCGATCGTGGCCATTTCGAGGACCTGCCACGAGTCCATGGCTGCGGCATCCATCTTTCGCAGTTTGCCGAGCAGGGAGGCGACTTTCATCTCCTCGAACATGTCGAGGTTGTTGTTCTCTTTCTCGCCATCGGTGCCGATGGCGACGTTCACCCCGGCCTCGAGCATCTCGGCGATCGGCGCGATGCCGCTGGCGAGCTTCATGTTGCTGACGGGGTTGTGGGAGACGCCGACTCCGCGCTCAGCGACCAGCTCGATCTCGTCGGCGTCCAGCCAGACGGCGTGAGCGATCATGGCGCGGGGCGTGTCGAAGAAGCCCATGCGCTCGAGGGCATGCATCGGTCGCAGGCCGGTGCGCTCGGCGAAGATCCGCACATCCAACTCGGACTCGCTGCAGTGGGTGTAGATGCCGGCTCCATAGTCGCGGGCCATCGCGACGGCGCGGGCGCGGCCGGCGTCGTCGGCGTAGAACGGATGCTCCAGCCCGACCCAGGGCATGATGCGCCCACCGCCGGCGCCCGTCCAATCGCGCAGCATCCGCTCGTTGTCGTCGAGGGTGTCGAAGTAGTCGAAATCCGGGTGCTCGCCGACATAGTTGACGGTCACGAGCCGGTTGCCGAGTTCGACCGCGGCGCTCGCAGCCCGGTCCATGTAGCGCCACATATCCACGACGGTGGTCGTGCCTGAGAGGAGTCCCTCGGCGTAGCAGAGGGACGCGGCCGCGGCCGCGTCGTCCGGTTCGAGGACGCGGTGCATCGGATCGATGTGTAGGCGGAGCCATTCGTAGACGGGAAGGTGCTCGGCGGTTCCACGCAGCAGACCGGAGTGATGGTGGCCGTTGATCAGCCCCGGCATCAGCAGCCGGTCGGTCAGATGAGTGTGCTCAGCGTCCGGGTACCGCTCTATCAGGTCTGAGCGTGGGGCGACGTCGATGATCCTGTCGCGGTTGATCGCGACTCCCCCATCCGTAAGGACGCTGCGTGCAGCATCCATCGGCACGACGATGTCTGCGGTGAGAATGTGCACGCTCATGGCATCCGTTCTGGCGGCGACCGCGGATCGCTGGCCATCGCTGACGCCGACGCTAGCGGCGGCGTGTGTCGGCCCGGTTTCGGGTCGGCGAGTCGACCCAAACGGATGCCGCGGCCGCGCGAACCGGCAGGATTTCGGTGCGGGTGCGGCGTGTCGTAAACTGGACGGCGGTGACGTGTCCGAGCGGCCGAAGGTGCAACTCTCGAAAAGTTGTGTAGGGTAACCCCCTACCGTGGGTTCAAATCCCACCGTCACCGCCACTGTCGAAGCCCCGCGAACCCTTGAAAACACAGGGATCGCGGGGCTTCTCTCGTTCTCGAATCGGGCTCGTGGGTAAAAAATGGGTAAAGCCGTGTTCCAGGTCGTGTTGTCGTTGCCGCGCCGTGGAGCCCTTGGATGACGCGCGGGGGTCGTCGTGAACGTGCAATCGCTGAAGGCTGGCCGCTGTGTCGGATCCGGCGTCGGATGCCTTGGGTCAGGAGAGATCGATGCCCGCGGTGGGCGTCGGGATGCTGGGGAGATGACTGACGCCGGCTTCGAGGACACGGACTGCGGAGTGGTGTCGCGCGGTGCTGAGTGCTTGGGCGACGTAGTCGAGGTCGTCGTCGAACAGGTCGGCGTAGGTGTCCAGCGTCATCGCGGCGGACGCATGGCCGAGCATTCGTTGGATGGCTTTGACGTTCGCGCCGGCGCTGATCGCGAGACTCGCGGCTGTGTGCCGGAGGTCGTGAGGGGTGAGTCGGGGGAAGGTGGGGTCGGCGCGCATGGCGCGCCGGACTGCCCCGGCGAACCATCCGTCTTGAGAGTTCGGTAGTCGGAGTGGCTCACTCCCGGTTCCGAAGAGGTAGTCGTCGGGGTGCTTGTGGGTGTGTCCGAGCCGGACCAAGTCGTCGAGGAAGTCGGGGTAGGGGACAGAGCGTGTGGCGTGTGTTTTCGGTGACCCGGTGTGGATGGTGCCGCCGACGAGGACCGCGTTCTCTTGGACGGTCACTCGACGTCGCGCGAGGTTGACGTCCGAGACGCGCAGTGCGGTCGCTTCGCCCCATCGCAGCCCGGTGTAGGCGAGGAAGTAGAGGAGGTGAGCGAGATGGTCCTCCGCCTTGAGCAGGTGCTCGGCGAATACTAGTCGGTCATCGGTGCGACACGCGGGCACGCGTCGCAGACGAGCGGGCAAGGACATCCGGGTTCGCCCGGCTCACGCCAAGCATTCCATAATGGGGTCGCAGATCGGGCTTCACAAGTCCGATCTCATTCACAGCTGAGGACTCGGGCGTGACGTCGACCTCGTCGATGCCGCGACCGCATCTGGCGCCGTGGCTCAACAGCCAACGTCCGCACAGCTCGGTCGACGACGTCGCTCCACTCGAGGTCGGGCAGCTCGACCACGCTCTCAAGGAACCGGTCGAGCTGCCGGATGACGCAAGTACACCGCTCTTGGGAAACGCCGGCGCGGGGTGTCGCGGGGTCATTGCGATGGATCTGAAGCAGATCGATGTAGTCGGTCCGCAACCGGGACAGCTGGTGTTCGACCTCCTGCAGGATGTGCTTGCGGGACAGGCCGCGCTTGTTTGGGCCTGTGCCGACGGGGTGTCGCAACTTGGTCGCAATGACGATCTCGTCCCGATCGGCGAAATCCGCGAGGGCGCGGCCGAGGATCTCTTCGCTGGAACCGTTCGAATAGAGGTTCGCCGTATCGAACAGATTGATGCCGACGTCCAGCGCGTGCTTGATCAGTGGACGACTGTTGTCCTCGTCGAGTGACCAGACCGGGTGCCCGCGCTGAGGATCGCCGTACTGCATCGCCCCGATCCCGATCGGTGAGACATCGAGCCCGGTCGTGCCCAGTTTCCTGTACTTCATTGAGCTCCCTTGTTACTCTGAAACGGAGAGATCTCCATATAACGTAACGGAGAGTTCTCCGCTTAGCAAGATGTTTGGCAATTCGAGGGAGAGCGCGTGATGGTTCGGTCGGACGCGCGGGAGAACCGCGATCGCCTGCTCGCGGTCGCGCGGCGTGCGTTCAAAGAATCCGGTGACGTCTCGATGAATCAGATTGCGCGGCTTGCGAATGTCGGCGCGGGCACGCTGTACCGAAACTTTCCGAATCGTGATGCGTTGGTGCTGGCGATCTACGCCGACGAGGTGGCGCAACTGATCGACAGCGTGCCCTCGCTCCTCGAGCGCAGCTCGCCCTTCGACGCGCTGCGCTCGTGGACCATAGACCTGGTTGAGGCGATGCGTCGGAAGCACGGTCTCGGCGACGCCCTGAACTCACCGGCTCATCAGGCCGCGAACGAACAGCACTGGGGCCCTGTCGTGGCCGCCATCACGCAGATATTCGATGCGGGTAAGCGAGACGGCAGCATCAGACAGGACGCGGAGCCCGCTGACTTTCTCATGCTAACCGGGTCGCTCTGGCGCGCGGCAGGCAACGCTCACGCTCAACCCGAGCGCATGCTCGACCTGATACTGGACGGTCTCCGTGCGCGCTAAACCGGTTTCGACCTGGAAGACGCCTGGCCTTCCGGAGGGGCTTCCTCCAGTGCGCTGCGCGCCACCTTCCATCCGTGTTCCTGGCGCACCACGTCTCCACTCCGCTGAGCCTCGAGGTGCATCTCAATCTGATTCAGCGCCGAGTACCGTCGATAGGGGGAGAGGGAATCCCACCCTCCACTCCAGGTCAAGGCAGCCGCCGTCGCCCACACGCTGCGCGCGCCCGCGGCGCGGGCTGACGATACCGTTGCCGTCCGAGTCAGGTGATGCCGCAGGATGCGACGGGCTCTGGCGGCTAGGTCGGGGATGAACTGCTCATGCCCTGGCAAACCTCGCTCGCCACGTTCGGACACGCGAAGAAGACTCCAGAGGTAGTCCGTGAGGGCATTGCGCGCAGTGGTGCCACCCAGGCCGATGCCCGGGTTCGAATGGGAGAGCACGTGATCTCCCGTGATGACGAAACCCTTCGCGCGATCGGCGAGGCAAATGTGACCGGGGGTGTGTCCGGGTGTCCATACGACTTCGATGACCCTTCCCGGTACCGGCAGGCGGTCGCCGTCGCGCACAATCTGGTCTGGTACGAGCGCTTCGGGGCGCGATCGACGTCCGAGAACGCGGAGAATATGGTCGGCGTCGCCCGAAGGCACTTCCCACGCGCGCATCCGCTCGCTCAACAGGTCGACATCCCACCGACGACTCGCAGCACCGTCGAGAGCTGCAGCTTCGTCCCCATGCATGATCACGTGGGCGCCGGTCTGCTCCCGTATCGCGTCGGCCAGTCCGAGATGATCCGCGTGCTGGTGCGTGATCGTTATGCTGCGGACCTCCTCCAAGGCCCTCCCGGTCCGGGCGAGCTCTCGTGCGAGATGGCGGAGATTGTCGTCGGATCGCCAGCCCGGATCCACGAGATGTATCCCGCCATCGCTGTCGTCGATCGCGTAGCACCAGGTGAAGTCGACTCCCTCGGGCTGCGGGACGGGCACAGGAATCGCGCGGACACCATGCTCTGGCTCAACCGATGCTGGCAATTCGTCGGCTCCGATCCGAAAACCTTGACATCTAATACTCTTATGAGATTACTCTAGTTTCTGCGACGCTTCGATCGCATGACCGCAACCAGGAGTTCGACGATGAACACAGCCACTCGCCCATGGAGGCGACGCCTGCTCGCCTTGATTCCGGCCGCTGCGCTGGCGGTGGTTCTCGCGGCGTGCGCCGGCGCCGCGGACACCAGCGACGCGGACAACGCAGACGTGGATCCGAACGGTTCCCTTACCTTTGGCTATTTCGAGCCAGCGACGAGCCTGGATCCGCAGCAGGGCACCTCATCGCAGGACATCCCCTGGCTGCTTCCTGTCTACGAGAGCCTCTTCAGCTATTCCCCCGATGGTGATGTCGCGCCAGCACTCGCCGAGTCGTGGGAACTCACCGACACTGATCTCACGATTACTCTCCGCGATGGCCTCACCTTCCATGACGGCACCGCGTTGGATGCGGATGCGGTGGTTGCGAACATCGAGCGCGGCAAGGAACTCGAAACGTCCACGGTCAAGGGCGACCTGGCCACTGTCACGTCGGCATCCGCCACGGACGACGTGACTGTCGTGCTCACCCTGTCCGAACCTGATGCCGCACTTCCGGCGAAGCTGGCCGACCGTGCCGGAATGGTGATCTCTCCTGCGGCGTTCGGAGATGAGACGAATTTGGCCATTCAGCCAGACGGTGCGGGCCCGTGGAAGTACGTCTCCTACTCACCGGGGGACCGCCTCGTTGTAGAGCGCTTCGACGGCTACTGGAACCCAGACGCGGTCATGTTGCAGGACCTGACTATCCGTCTCATAGATGACGACGACACCCGTCTGAACGCAGTCCGAGCAGGCGAGGTGGACGTGGCCCAGATTTCCGCCGCACAGGTACAGCTCGCCTCCGCCGACCAGTCGCTCGAGGTGCGCACCGATCCCGCCCTCGCCGTCGACCAGATCGGTTTGAACATCGCCATCGCGCCGTTCGATGACCCGCTCGTTCGCGAGGCCATCAACTACGCGATCGATCGCGAGGCGCTCCTGGAGGGGCTATATCGCGGCACAGGCACGATCGCGTGGCAGCCGTTCCCGCCGGGCTACTACGCCAACGACCCCGATCTCGAGGGTATGTATCCATATGACCCGGAGAAGGCGCGTGAACTCCTCGCCGAGGCGGGCTACCCGGACGGATTCTCGTTCGACTTCAAGACGAACAATCAGCCGTTCCGCGTACAGGCGACGGAGGCGATCGCCGCCATGTTGAGCGATGTGGGGATCGATACGAACATTATTCCGCTCGAAGGTCCGGCACTGCTCGACGAGTTCTACTACCAGCAGTCAGTACCCGCCTACTTCACCCCGTGGGGTGGTCGGGCAGACCCGTCGCAAACTCTCGACAATCTGTTCGGGCCGAACGGTCTCAACAACCCGGCGAAGATCACTGATCCAGAGCTTGCGGCGCTGCTGGACGAGGCGCGTGCTACCGGCGACCAGGAAGAGCGAGCTGCTCTCTTCAAGGAGGCATCGGCGAACATCATGGAGACCTCTCGGATGATCCCTCTGATGTTCCCCGGCGTCACAACGGCAGTGCGCGACAACGTCGTCGGCTACTCAACGGGCGTGACGGGGAAGGCAAACTTCCTCAACGTTGGCGTCACGGCGGACGGCAGCTGAACAGACCCGATGACTATCCCTACACGCCACACCGCGCGGTTCCCAGCCGCAGATGAGCAAGCCCCCAGTCGGGGGGCGAGGACATGCTGAGGTTTGCCGGCCGCCGCCTGCTCTTCCTCGTTCCACAGTTGCTACTCGCGGCGCTCGTGGTCTTCATCCTGACGTCTCTCCTTCCCGGCGACGCTGCCATCGCCCGGGCAGGGGGGGAGTCAGCTTCCCCTGAGTTGATAGCGCAGTATCGAGCCGAACTGGGGCTGGATCAGCCACTGTACGTGCGCTTTTTCAACTTCGTGGCTAGCGCCGCGACGGGTGACCTCGGCTACTCGTTCAGTACCAGCGAATCGGTCACAGACATTCTGTGGCGCACCGCCCCAGTCACGTTGAGTCTCGTCTTCGTCGGTTTCATCATCGCGATCCTGATCGCCCTGCCCCTCGGAATCATCGCGGCCCTCAACCCCAACGGATGGGCAGACCGAATCTCGCTGGGCATCGCGACCAGTGGAATCGCCATCCCCAACTTCTGGTTTGGACTACTCCTCGTCCTCGTGTTCAGCCTCAGCTTGGGCTGGTTTCCTGCTACGGGCTATGTGTCGCTCTCATCCAACCCTTGGCAGTGGTTCGTGCACCTCGTGTTGCCCGCGTTCACTCTCGGCTACTCACTCGCTGCGGAGTTGACGCGCCAATTGCGCGCAGCGCTGGGCGACCACCTCCGCCGCGACTACGTCCGCACCATGCGGGCTGCGGGTCTGTCGGAAAGGAGCGTGGTCGGTAAGCACGCCCTGCGCTCGGCGCTCGGTCCCGCGGTCACGACGCTTGGCCTTCAGGTGCCGATCGCCATCGGGGCTTGCGTCGTCATCGAGGCCGTGTTCAATCTCCCAGGACTGGGGAGCCAGATGGTTCAGGCCGTCTTCTCTCGCGACATTCAGCTGCTCCAAGGCGTGATTCTCTTCACGGTTGTGCTGGTGGTCATCGCCAGCTTCCTTGCTGACCTCTCCTATGCACTCATCAACCCGAAGGTGAGGGCGGAATGACAACGTCACCTCGTGTGGTGCCCAGCACCAGCCTCATTCCTGTGAGCGGGCCGAAACGGAAGCGGCGCGGTTTGCTTCGTCGTGTCTTCTCACGCGGCCCGGGCATGGTCAGCATCATCTTCCTCGCGGTACTCATCATCGTGTCCGTCATCGCCCCATGGATCGTTCCATACGACCCGAACGCGATTGACCTCCGAGCCGTGCTCGAGCCGCCTTCGCCCGCTCATTGGCTGGGAACCGATGACCTCGGCCGCGACGTGCTGTCGAGACTGCTCGTCGCCGGCGGCGTGTCGTTGGCTGCCACCGCTCAAGCGGTCTTCGTCGGGCTGCTCTTCGGTGTACTCCCCGGCGTCCTTTCCGGCTACTTCGGTGGCTGGTTCGACACCATCGTCACCAGGGCGGCTGACGTCCTGCTGAGCTTTCCCTCGCTGATTCTCGCGCTCGCGATCGTCGCCATACTCGGGCCTGGCCTCGGCAACGCGATGTTCGCCGTAGGGATCGCCTACGCGCCGAGGTTCCTTCGCATCGTGCGCGGGCAAGTCCTCTTCGTTCGAAACGAGACATTTGTCGAAGCGGCGATCTCTACTGGCATACCGCGCGCGAAAGTCATTTGGGGACACATGCTGCCAAATGCGTGGCCGGCGCTCATCATCCAGATCTCCTTCATGCTCGGACTGACGCTCATCATCGAGTCCAGCCTTAGCTACCTCGGCCTCGGCGTGCAGCCGCCGAACGCGAGCTGGGGTTCGATGATCGGCGGCAGCAAAGCTTTCATCGAGATCGCGCCATGGCTCGTGCTGGCACCCGGTCTCGTGATCTTCTTCACATCCCTCGCGTTCAACTCGCTGGGGGACGTGCTCAGAGACGAAGTCACAGGAGGTCGTGGACAGTGACCACTCCCACATCGACGCAAACGAGCAACGTCCCGAGTGATCGGGAGCCGCTTCTGACCGTGGAGGACTTCTCGCTGGATCTCGCGCCGAGCGGCGAGTTCGTCCCCGTACTCAGCGACGTTGACTTGACTGTGCGCTCGGGCGAAGTGGTCGGGTTGGTGGGCGAGTCAGGCTCAGGAAAGTCGACGCTCGCAATGTCGCTCATGGGGCTCGTCCCGAAGAAGATCTCGCGGCGACGATCCGGACGGATCGCGCTGGGCGACATCGAGATCACCGGTGCGCCGCGACGTGCGCTTCAGTCCGTGCGCGGAAGCAAGATCGGGATGATCTTTCAGGAGCCGATGACGGCCCTCGATCCGGCCTACCGCGTTGGAGATCAAGTTGCGGAGGCGATCCGCCGCCACACAGGAGTCAGCCGCACCGAGGCGCGCAAACGCGCCATCGAGAACTTCAAGCTCGTGGAGGTGGCGGATGCTGAGCGGCGTGCGGACGCGTATCCCCACGAGCTCTCAGGCGGTCTTCGACAGCGCGTTTGCATCGCATTGGCGATCGCATGCCGGCCTCAGGTCCTCATCGCCGACGAACCGACGACGGCTCTGGATGTGACGACGCAAGCGCAGGTGCTTGACCTCCTGCGACGACTTCGGGACGAACTTGGCATGGCGGTGATCCTTATCAGCCACGACCTCGCGGTCATAGCCGAGTTCTGCGACCGGGTAATGGTCATGTATGCCGGACAGATCGTCGAAGCTTCGCCGATCGACCCGTTCTTCATCGAGCCGGAGCACCCCTACTCTTCGGCTTTGCTACAGTCTCTGCCCGAGAATCAGCCTCCGCTCCGTGCCCTCAGCGTCCTTCCGGGTTCACCGCCGCCGCTGGGGATGGAGGTCGCCGGGTGCAGGTTCGCTGCTCGCTGTGCGCACATGGTCGAGGGCACATGCGACGTGGCGCCAATCCCCTTGACAGCGCGCGGCGATCGCGCGTTCCGGTGCGTCCGCGCCGACGAACTAGACCTCCCAGGAGCCGCACGATGATGGCAGCATCCGGCGTTACCGAAGACGAGTACGTTCTCATTGGTCGCGACCTCGTAAAAGAGTTCGCCGGTCGGTCCGGCCTCTTCTCGCGCCGAGGGAGTCACGTGCGAGCTGTCGACGGGGTGACTCTCGGCCTGAAGAAGGGACGCACGCTGGGGCTAGTCGGAGAATCCGGATCTGGAAAATCTACCGTCGGTCGGTTGCTTCTTCGACTGCTCGACTCGACTGACGGGGAAATCCTGCTCCACGGCGAGGAGATAACGAAGGACCGTCACGGAGATCTTCGGCGGGCACGACGAGAGATGCAGATGGTCTTCCAAGATCCATACTCTTCCCTCAATCCCACGATGCGCGTGGGTGAGCTGGTGGGTGAGCCCATTGCCTACCATCGAAAGCTGCGCGGACAAGCTCTTGATGACGAGGTCGCGAGAATTCTCGTGGCGGTCGGGCTCTCGGGCGAGCACGCGCGACGATTTCCGGATGAGTTGTCCGGCGGGCAGAGACAGCGCGTTGCGATTGCTCGAGCTCTCGGGCCCTCGCCGGACGTGCTCGTCTGCGATGAGGCAGTTAGTGCGCTTGACATCTCGATTCAGTCGCAGATTCTCAATCTGCTCCTCCGGTTGCAAGAGGAACTCGGATTGACGATCCTGTTCGTGTCGCACGACCTCAGTGTGGTGCGGCATGTCAGTCATGACATCGCGGTGATGTACCTCGGTCAGATTGTTGAGCAGGGGCCCGCTGAGCGTGTGGTCGATGAACCCGCGCATCCCTATACGGCCGCGCTCCTCTCCGCCGTGCCGGAGGCGAAGCCGGCAGACCAGCGGAGTCGCGAGAAGATCCTCCTCCGGGGCGATCCGCCCAGTCCCTCCGAGCCGCCGCAGGGATGCCCGTTCGCCAGTCGGTGCCCCGTCGCGTTCGAGCCTTGCGACAAGATCCGCCCGGAGCACACTGCGGTCGAGGGCGGTGGGACGGTTGCGTGCCATCTTCAGACCGCCGGACCTGTGCTCGCGGGCCGACCGGTACCCATCGAACTTCTATCCCGAGCACATAAGTAGTACACTAGTAGCAGGTATGCAACGAAGGAGAAGCATGTCAGATATTGCTCGTTTGACCGTCATCGGGTCGGGGACCATGGGGCACGGGATTGGTCAGCTTGCTGCCATGCGCGGCATCGAGGTCAGTGTGTACGACGTGGATGAAGCCGCGTTGGAGCGCGCGCGCAAAAGTGTGGAGACCAGCCTCGGCCGCTTCGTGAAGAAAGAAAGCATTAGCGAGGAAGAGTCCCAGGCGATCCTTGGCCGGATGTGGTTCCGGTCGGACCTCGATGAGGCCCTGAGCGGGTCGGAAGTCGTCATCGAAGCGGTGCCCGAGATCCTCGAACTCAAACAGCGCGTTTTCACGGATGTGGATGCCCGCACCGCCCCGGACGTTCTGCTCGCCACAAACACCAGCCAGCTGAGCATCACTGCCATCGCCTCCGCGACGGCGAACCCCCAGCGTGTCGTAGGTATGCACTTCTTCAACCCGCCCGTGATCATGCGACTCGTGGAGATCATCCGAGGCACCGTGACCACAGACGAGATGCTGCAGCGCACCATCGCGCTGTCTACCCAGCTTGGGAAGGAGAGCATCGTCTGTCAGCGGGACACACCCGGGTTCATTACGACTCGCGCGATCATGGCGTTGCGCCTGGAATGCATTCGCATCTACGAAGAGGGCATCGCCTCGATGGAAGACCTCGACAAGGCGATGCGTCTGGCTTTCAACCATCCCATGGGTCAGTTCGAGCTAAACGACTACAACGGTCTCGACATCGCACTGCAAGGGTCACGCAACCTTCGCGAAGCGTATGGCGAACGGTTTGCGCCGCCACCGAGCCTCGTGGCGAGGGTTGCGGCCGGGCGGCTCGGGCGCAAGTCCGGCGCCGGTTGGTACGAGTACACCGAGAATGGGAGTTGAGTCATGCCGGTCACCGTGGTCCACGATGGGCACATTCGCATCATCACGATCGACCGCGCTGAGGCGCGGAACGCGATCAACAAGGAAACCCGAGCGGGTCTCGAAGCCGCATTCACCGAGTTCGTCGCGGACGACGATGCGTGGGTGGCGGTGCTGACCGCCGCTGGAGACAAGGCCTTCAGCGCCGGCGCCGACTTGAAGGAGATGGATCCGACCGAGCGATCCGACCCGAACTACGTGGCGCCGCCGTTTGGCTTCATTACCCGGGACTTTCGGACAGACAAGCCGATCATTGCGGCTCTCAACGGCGCGGCCTTTGGTGGGGGCCTCGAACTGGCGCTCGCCTGTGACATTCGCGTCGTCGCTGATCACGCGGTGCTCGGTCTGACGGAGGCCAAGTGGGCTCTTTTGCCCGGCGGTGGCGGTACCCAGCGCCTCGTTCGAGGAATCCCTCGCGCCGTGGCCCTGGAGATGCTGATGACGGGAGCGCCGATCTCGGCGGGCCGCGCCTACGAAATCGGGATGGTCAATGCCGTGGTCCCATCTGCTCAGCTCATGGAGCGGGCGATGGAACTCGCGCGAACGATCGTCAACAACGGACCGCTTGCGGTGCGCGCCGCGAAGCGTGCCGTCGATGAAGGTGCCGACGAGACTCTCGAACGGGGTCTCGAGATCGAGCAGCGCCTTAGCAAGTCGCTGTTCTCCACCAACGATGCTGCCGAGGGCCCGCGCGCGTTCGCGGAGAAGCGCCCCCCGGCGTTCACTGCCACCTGAACTACACGAAAGAGAATCCATGATGACAACCGCCGAGTTGCTGAGCGCGGCTGCGCTGTTCGAGCTGCCTCCCGAGATCGAAGAGTTCCGTGCGTCGGCACGTGCGTTCGCCGAGCGTGACGTCGCACCCCTTGTCGACGAGGCGGAGAGTTCGGGCACGTTCCCGGTCTCACTCTTCCGTCGTGCCGGCGAGCAAGGCCTTCTCGGCCTGCAGTTCGACTCGGAGTGGGGCGGGTCCGAGGCTGGCCTCCTCGCGGACATGATCTTCCGTGAGGAGGTCTCGCGAGTATGCGCGGGGATCGCGGCCGGCCTCGGTATCCAGGGTCAGATCGGCACCGCCTACCTGGCGAAGTTCGGCAGTGACGAGCAGAAGGCGCGGTGGTTGAGGCCGTCGATCGCTGGTGAGCTCATCACCGCGTGGGGTCTCACCGAGCCGGATGCAGGTTCGGACGTGCGCGCCATTCGGACGACCGTTCGCGCAGATGGAGACGAATTCGTCCTGAACGGCCGCAAGACCTTCATCACGAATGGGCCGATCGCCGGCGTCGTGGGTGTGGTGGCGAAGCAGGCCGAAGACAGGTTTGCGGTGTTCATGGTTGAGGCAGACGACGCGGGCTACTCGGTGGAGCGCACCTTGAGCAAGTTGGGATGCCGATCGTCCCAGGTGGGTGAACTGGTGTTCGAAAACGTGCGTCTCGACGCCTCTCGAAGGCTGTCGCCTCCCGAAGGGTCGAGCATCGACGCCATTCTGGATGTCCTGATCCGAGGCCGTGTGCTCATCGCGGCCGCGTCACTGGGAGTCGCGGGGGCGGCGTTCGACCTGGGACTTCAGTATGCGAAAGAGCGCAAGGCGTTCGGCCGTCCGATCGGAAAGTTCCAGGAGATCTCGATGAAGTTCGCTGAGGCCGATGCGCGCATCGCAGCGGCCCGGCTCCTCACCTACCGTGCGGCGGTGTTGTGCGATTCGTCCGAGGTTGTCCCTGTACGCGAGTGTGCTCAGGCCAAGCTCATGGCGAGCGAGACGGCGCTCTGGGTGGTGGATCAGATGATGCGGGTCTTCGGTGGTATGGGATTCATGACGGAATCAAAGATCGAGCGCCTCTACCGCGACGTCCGCTACTTCCAGATCGTGGAGGGAACGACCGAGATTCAGCATCGCATTCTCGCGAAAGCGGTGGGCCTGTGACCGAGGCCGTCGGTGAGGTGCTCGTAGAACGCGATGGCGCCGTTGGCCTTCTGACTCTCAATCGTCCAGCAGCTCGAAACAGCATGACGCCGCGCATGATCGATGAGCTCGGCAATGCGTTGGGGGAGTTCCGAGACGATTCGGACATCGCCGTCGTGGTGATCACCGGTGCCGGCGATCGTGCGTTCTGCTCGGGAATGGACTTACGTGGGACGCCTCCGACTAGCTCCTTCGAGGATCAGTTCGGTGTCCCACCCCAACATCTCTCGCGAGGAATGGAATTCTGGAAGCCCGTCATCGCCGCGGTAAACGGATACGCGTTAGGCGCCGGATTCGAGCTCGCCCTGTCCTGCGACCTAAGGTACGCGTCGTCAACAGCGAGCTTCGGGCTTCCCGAGGTCGGTATCGGGTCGATGCCGGGTGCGGGCGGCACGCAGCGCATCATCCGGCAAGCGCCCTGGGCCCTCGCTATGGAGCTGCTGCTGACGGGTGACCGATGGGATGCCCATCGCATCGAACGCGCCGGACTCCTCAACGGTGTTGTGGCGCCGACGGAATTGATCGCGACGGCGATGGACGTCGCGCACCGGATCGCACGTAATGCCCCCCTGTCCCTCCAGGCGGTCAAGCAAGCCGCGTGGCGCGGACGACATCTTCCTCTCCCCGAGGCGCTGAGTCTCGAGAGGACCCTCTTCAACCTCATCCGCGACACCGAGGATCGCGCGGAAGGGCGTGCGGCTTTCGCCGAGAAGCGCCCTCCCGTGTTCCGCGGACGTTAGCGCCACCGCGAAGGAGAACAGCACTGTGGCACAGACCAATCACCCGCTCAGCGGCAGCGCAGCGATCGTCGGCGTAGGCCGAACGCGCATGGGCAAGATGCCGGGAAGCACCGCGCTCGGGCTCGGGCTGGAGGCCCTGACGGCCGCCATTGCCGATGCGGGTATTGACAAGAGCGAGATCGACGGTGTGCTCACGCATCCCGGCACGACATCCCGGGAGGGGGCGAACCACTATCTGCGCCTCTCGGAGGCTGCGGGCATCAACCCGCGGTACGCGGCGTCGAAGTCGATGGGTGGCGCGACGGCAGGGGCGCTTGTCCAAGAGGCGGTCATGGCGATCGACGCGGGATTGGCGACGACCGTGGCTTGCGTTTTCGGGGACGCGGCCCTCACGGGGGGGCAACGTTTCAACAGCCCAAACGGCGACCCTGGTTTGAACTGGGGCATCTGGGGCATGTTCGGACCGCAGGCCAACAGCGCGCTCGGTGCGCGGCGCCACATGGCGCTCTATGGCACGACGAGCGAGCAGCTGGGGGCTGTCTCCGTCACTTTCCGCCAACATGCGCAGTTGAATCCGGACGCCGTCATGCACGGCAAGCCGATAACACTCGAGGATCATCAGAGTTCTCGAATGGTCGTCGAACCCTTCCACCTCCTGGACTGCTGTCTGATCAGCGACGGCGGGGTTGCGATCATCGTCACCTCTTCGGGCCGAGCGAAGGATCTCGCCAAGCCGCCCGTACACATCGCGGGCATGGGTCAGGGGTACACCGCGCGCAAGTCGGAGGAGCTCGACTGGTGGTATCTGCCGCATCAGCGGGGGGTGCTTGATGAGGCTTGGGCGATGTCAGGTCTTGGGCCGAGAGACATCGACGTCGCCGAACTTTACGACAACTTCACGTTCTCTGTCCTGTTGTGGCTCGAGCACGGCGGATTCGTTGCCCCCGGGGAGAGCGGCGCGTTCGTTGCGGAAGGGAACCTGCGGCTGGGTTCGACGCTGCCCACGAACACTCACGGCGGCAGCCTCTCTGATGCCTACATGCAGGGGTGGACGCACATCGTCGAAGGTGTCCGCCAGCTTCGAGGCGAAGCTGGCGACCGTCAGGTCGCGAATGCCGAGACCTGCCTGACCACGGGTCGCGGAATGGCCCTCAACACAGCGAACGCATTGGTGCTCACGAAATGACCTACGACAAGCCGCTCCCCGTTCCAACCGATGGATCCCAGCCTTTTTGGGATGCCTGCAAGCGACACGAGCTCACGATCCAGGAGTGCCTGGCCTGTGGTCACCGCCGGTGGCCGATTGGCCCCGTCTGCACGGAGTGCCTATCAACCGATTTTGAGTGGGTGGTTCTTCCGGGCACCGGTGAGGTGTGGTCGTGGATCGTGTATCACCAATCCTTCAATGCCGCGTGGGCGCCGGAGCTTCCGTACAACGTTGCGCTCATCCGCGTCGATGGCGCGCACACGATGATCTCCAACCTCGTCGATGTCGCGGCAGACGAGATTGAAGTCGGCCAGAAGGTCACGGTCGTTTTCGACGAGGTGACGGACGAGTTCGCCATTCCGAAGTTCCGCCCCGTTCTCTGATTCACGATGAGGCAAGAAGCGGAGTCATCGGGGCGGCGGCGGAGCTTCCGTCAGCTCTTTTCCGTCGAGGACTACGCGGAACGCTTCGACATGGCGTGTCATGCGACGCGCTGCCGTCTCGGGATCGCGAGATCGAATCGCGTCGAGGATCAGCCGGTGGGCTCGGATAGTGGAGTCAGTCTGTGTAGCGAACGCCTCGGACGCGCGGCTGTATATCAGCTGCTGCGTTGTGGCAGTGAGTGCCGAGATAACGCCGTTGTGTGTGGACTCCGCGACGAGTATGTGAAAACGGGCGGCCTCTTCAGCGACGATCTCAGGGTCGTTGGGATGCTCTTCGGCTCGAGTGATGGATGCCTCGATTCGTTCGAGGTCCTCAGCGGTCGCCCTCTGCGAAGCAAGGCGCACGGCGAGGGGTTCCATGAGCGCGCGCGCCTCGAGAAGCTGCTCGGTGGTGGTGTTCTCGACGGCCAGTATGACGTCGAGGATCGTCGCCAGCCGTTCGATGCGGGGAGTGGTCACGTAGGCTCCGCCGTGTCGACCGGAGCGTACTTGGATGAACCCGTCGGCTTCGAGGAGCATCAGCGCCTCTCGAACCGTTGCGCGGCTCACGCCGAGTTGTTCGATCAGCTCTCGCTCGGTGGGGAGGCGGTCCCCGACTCGCAACGAACCGCTCCGGATCTCGCCACGTATCTGCGCGGCGATGACGTCCGCGAGCTTCTTTTGCTTGATCTTGTCGAAGACGACCTCAGGCATCCCGCTCCCGTTCCGTGTTGACCGGGCCCCCGGCGTGTCTGTGAGACAACTTTATCTCACGACTAGCTATATCGGTAACTATGCTAACATTATGATAGTCAGAGAGGACAGGTCCAGATGAGCGAAACGACCATGCGGCCGTTGGCGGGGGTCCGCGTCCTCGCGCTCGAGAACTTCGTCGCGGGGCCAACGGCCACGATGTTTCTTGCCGATTGGGGTGCGGACGTCGTCAAGATCGAGCCGCCGACGGGGGATACGTATCGTTCCTTCCCGCCAATCAAGAGCACGGAGAGTGCCGTCAGCAGTGTGTGGTTCAGCCGACTCAATCGCGGCAAGCGCAGCGTGGTGCTCGAACTGGCGACAGGCGCGGGTAGGGAGAGGTTCCTGGAGCTAGCGAGTGTCGCGGACGTGCTCGTGCAGAATCTTCGCCCGGGGACTCTCGCCAAGCTTGGCCTGGATTATGAGACGCTGTCGGCCGTAAACCCGCGGCTGATTCTGGTGTCGATATCCGGCTTCGGGCAGCCGGACGTGCAAGCGGGTCCGTACACCAAGATGCCTGCTTTCGATCTCATCGGTCAGGCTATGTCCGGCATTGCGTACACGTCGGGACGAGAGGGTGACCCACCGTCTCCCGTCGGCTTCCCGCTGATCGACACGTCTGTGGGCGATTGGGCCGTAACCGCTACGCTACTCGCCCTCTATCAGCGCGAGCGTACGGGGCTCGGGCAACACCTCGACGTTGCGATGTTCGATGTGGGGATACACCTGAACGAGTACGCAGTCGGTGCCTATGGGTGGCACGGTGTCGCGCCGCTCAGAGGAAGGTTGCCAAGCTCGGCGCCATTCGAACTCGTGCGGGCCAGTGAGGGATACGTGGCGATTGCCGTGTCTGGTGAGGCGATCTTTGCGCGATTCGCGGAAGTCATCGGCCATCCCGAACTTGCGACTGATCCTCGCTACGCTAACGGAACGTTACGCGCGTCCGCGATGGACGATCACTTGCTCCCTCTTATCGAGCGGTGGACCGGCGAGCGCTCAGTCTCCGAGATCGTCGCTGCTCTCGGCGCAGCCGGCGTGCCGGCGTCGCCCGTTCAGGGGGTCGCCGACCTCTTCGAGGACGAGCACGTCGCCGCGCGGGACATGATCGTACGCGTTCCAGACGAGGTCCTGGGCGAGGTGCGCGTCGCGGGCAATCCAGTCAAGGGGACTCGACTGCCTCCTCTCGAGCCGCGCAGCTCTCCGCAGCTTGGTGCCGACACCGATGACGTCCTCGCCGAGTGGCTCGGCAGTACCAGGAATGACCCCGACGAAAGAGAGACAACCTGATGCGCCTCACCGAGGAGCTGGAGGCCGTCCAGCAGATCGCGCGAGACTTCACGCGGCGAGAGCTTGTGCCTCTCGAGGAATCGGTCATCCGACGCGAGGTCGAGCGGGGATTCGACAAGGTTCCCCTGATCGAGCCCGAGAGAGAGCAGCAGCTCACCGCAGCAGTACGGGAACTCGGACTTTGGGGAATAGAGGTTCCTGAGGAGCTCGGCGGCGCTGGTCTCGGATTGCAGGCGAAAGCGGTGGCGTTGGAAGAGGTCAACTACAGCATCACCCCCTACCGCCTCCCTCCCGAGAGTCCCAACATCTCCTATCTCGACGCCGTGGCGACGTCGTCGCAGAAGCAGCGCTACCTCGAGCCCCTCTGTCGAGGTGACATGACATCCGCGCTCGCTCTCACCGAGCCCGACGCAGGAGCGGACGCGGCGGGTATCCGCACGACGGCCGTCAAGGATGGCTCCGAGTGGGTCATAAATGGCAGCAAACTGTGGATCTCCTGGGCGGACACGGTGGACTTCTTTATCGTCATCGCCGTGACGGACCAGGAGAAGCGCAGCCGCGGCGGGATGACCGCATTCCTCGTCGACCGAGACGCGCCCGGTCTCGACATCTCCGCTCCGATACCGACCATGGGGGAACAGCGCCCCTTCGGGCTCTTCTTCGACAATGTTCGGGTCGCGGACGATGCAGTCCTTGGGGAGATCGGCAACGCATTTCCGCCGCTCACAAACCGATTGGGCGTGCGTCGGGTCGAAATTGGAGCCAGGTGCACCGGTCAGGCGCAACGCATGATCGACATGATGTGCTCGTACAGCCTCGAGCGTCACACTTTCGGAGCTCCGCTCGCCGACCGGCAGTCCGTGCAAAACATGATCGCGGACTCCGTCATGGAGCTTCATGCGGTTCGTCTTATGGTTCATGACGCTGCCACGGCACTCGATGCGGGGGAACGAGACATCAGGCTTGAGGCCAGTTCTGTGAAGGTGCAAGCCACGGAGATGTTGAGCCGTGTCGTCGACCGGGCAATGCAGGTGCACGGCGCAATGGGTTACTCGAAAGAACTGCCCATCGAGTACGTCTATCGCAATAGTCGCGTACTCCGCATCCTTGAGGGGCCGTCGGAGATCCACCGCGGTCAGGTCGCCAAGCTATCTATCAAGCGGCGGGCGAGCCGGTGAGCGGCGCGCTCGACGGGATCCGCGTCGTGGAGCTCGGGGACGACAGCGGAGCGTATGCCGGTCGGCTCCTTGCAGGACTGGGCGCGGAGGTTGCGCGTGTTGTTGCGCCCGTTGGCCTCACCGTCCGGGGGTGGAACGTCGATCCCGACCCCGTCGTTCAGGCGTATCTCCACCGGGGCAAAGTGCCGGTGGAGTTGCCGACCGCGAAGGGCCACCGCACGCGCCGCCTTGCCCAACTCATCGACGCTGCGGACATCGTTCTCGAATCGGGTGCGCCCGATGTACTCGAGCAGCTCGGCTTGCCGGGTGAGGACGACTGCCTACGCCGGGAAGATCTCATTCGAGTGCGAGTGACCCCGTGGGGTATCGAAGGCGATGATGCCATGCGGCCCAGTAGCGACATCGTGAGTAGCGCTGCGGGAGGGTTTCTGACCCTCGCGGGATGGCCGGATCGCGCTCCTACGCGTGCGTATGGAGACCAGAGTTGGCGCATGGGTAGCCTCTACGCTGCGGTAGGGGCAATGCTCGCTGTCCTCGCACGTGACCGTGATGGCGCGGGTCAGCAGGTGGACGTGGTTGTCACCGAGGCAGTTGCCACGGCGCTCGAGAACTCGCTTCAATACGCCGATCTGGAGGGCGTCATTCGTCGGAGATCAGGACCGGGGTACGAGGAAGCCGGAAGCGGCGTCTACTCCTGTGCAGACGGGTACCTCTATGTCATGGTTGGGCGACTCAGCACGGCACAGGGTTGGCAGAATCTCACCGCGTGGTTGCGGGAGGCCGGTGCGGTCGGTGCAGACGAGCTCAGTTCGGATGAGTGGGCCGACTATGAGTTTCGGAAGACGCTGTACGCCCAGGAACGCTTCCGAAAGGTCTTTGAGGATTTCGCTTCGCGCTTCGCGAAGGCCGATATCTACGCTGCGGCGCAGCGGCGCGGGATCGCGATCTGTCCGATCAACAATCCGAACGATCTCCTGGCAAGTGAGCATCTGAACGCCCGCGGATTCTTCGAGGCCGGCCCAGACGGGGCACGTCACGTCGGAGCTCCTTTTCGGATGTCAGGAACCCCGTGGGCCATCGCAGAGCAGAAGAGGGAGGTGCCGGTATGAGCTCGGCGCTACCTCTCAGTGGTGTACGCGTCCTGGACTTCACGTGGGTTGGCGCGGGGCCGATTGGTACGAAGATCCTCGCCGAGTTCGGCGCTGAAGTAATCAAGGTCGAATCGCGATCACGTCCCGACCCACTTCGACGGACGGGACCGTTCGCGCCCGGAACCGATCCATTGGAGCGATCGGGCTACTTCGCGGACCGCAACCCGCAGAAGAGCAGTATCTCGCTCGACCTTACGCACCCGCGCGCGCGAGACGTTGTTCTACGTCTGGCGACGGTCAGTGACGTATGCGCTCAAAGCTTCCGTCCCGGAACCATGGAGAAATGGCGGCTCGGATATGAAGAGCTCACCGAAGTTCGTCCGGATCTGATCTATCTTGCGATGCCCATGCAGGGCGAGTCAGGACCGCACTCGACATTCTCGGGATTTGGGGCGACGCTGGTCGCGCTGTGCGGACTGCATGAGCTGTGCGGATATCCCGACCGTGAGCCCGTGGGGACGGGGACTAACTATCCGGATCACGTGCCGAACCCCCTCCACGCGGTCTTCGCGGTCCTTGGCGCTCTAAGGCACAGAGCACTTACGGGCCAGGGACAGCGGATCGAGCTTTCGCAGTTGGAGTCGACCATCAACGTCATTGGCCCGGCCATCGAGGCTGCTGCGCTCGGCCACGCACCGATTCGCGATGGCAACCGGATCGCCCATGCCGTGCCTCATGGAGTGTTCCCTGCCGCGGGTGACGACCGCTGGGTGGCGATTGCCGTCATGGACGATCGCCAGTGGCGAGGGCTGGCGGGCGCGACCGGCCTCGATTCCTTTGCTGCGGACCGCTGGTCGACCTTCGAAGGTCGATTGGCTTCCCGCGACACGATCGAGTCACAACTGGCGGATTGGACGTCTGCGCTCGAGCCGGACGAGATCGAAGCACGCCTTGTGCGAAGCGGAGTTCCCGTGTCCGTCGTCCGCAATGCGGGTGAGCTGCTCGAGGGCGCTTCTGGGCTCCGTGCGCGCGGGGCCTTCGAGACGCTCCCCCATCCCGTCATGGGGGACACCATTTACACCGCGACGACACCCCGCCTTTCGCGGACGCCCGGTCGCCTCGATACGCCAGCGCCTCTGTTGGGCCAACAGACCGACACCGTCCTGCAGGACCTCCTCGGAATGAGCATCTCGGATATCGCATCACTTCGCGACGACGGGGTCTTGGCATGACGGCTCGAAGGGAACACTTGTGACACAACCCGCACCTCTCACCGGAATCAAGGTACTCGACCTCACGAGGATCTTGCCGGGGCCGTTTGCGACGATGATGCTTGCTGACCTAGGCGCCGATGTCGTAAAGGTCGAGCACCCGCGCGGAGGAGACCCTGAGCGATCCAATCCACCGCTCGGCGATGCCGGATCGGTCCGCTTCGGCATGCTCAATCGCCGCAAGCGATCCGTCGCCATCGACTTGAAAGCCGATCGTGGCCGCGAGTTGGTCTTGCGACTTGCAGCGGACGCGGACGTGGTCATCGAAGGCTTCCGTCCCGGCCTGGTGACAGAGCTTGGGATCGGTCCGGATGTCGTGCGCGAGATCAATCCGCGTGTCGTGTACGCGTCGCTATCAGGCTACGGCCAAACTGGGCCCTACGCTGCTCTCCCGGGCCACGACATCAATTACATGGCGCTCTCGGGTCTCTTGCGCTATTTCGGGACTTCGGATCAGCCAAGGATCCCTTGGCTCCCGATCGCCGACATAGGTGGTGGTGCGACCATGGCTGTGAGCGGGATCCTGGCTGCGTTGATAGGCCGCAATAGTTCTGGCGTCGGCGACTACCTGGACCTCAGTATGGCTGAGGGAGCCCTCTACTGGCAGCAGACGCGGGCGCAGTGGTGGATAGGAACCGGGCAGGAGCCACTCCCTAACGGGCTCCCGGTCACGGGTGCGCTGCCGGGATACGGAATCTATGCGACCGCCGACGAGGACTGGCTGAGTCTGGGGTGCATGGAACCCGTGTTCTGGGAGAGACTGTGCGCCCTGCTCAATATGGAAGACGACATCCCTCGGCAGCATGATCACGACGCTTTCGGCGAGCTGGATGCCCGGCTCCGAGAGCGGATTCGGGGGCGGACCGTGGGGCAGTGGTTCGAGGTGATGCAGGCGAAAGGGATCCCCGCTGCGCCACTGCTAACCATTGGTGATGCGCTGACGAATGAACACTTCGCCGCCCGCGGTCTTCTTGGTGGAAGTGCCCCCGAGGACGCGGTGCGATCGCCGTTCGTCTTCACCGATGCGGAGCGACCGAGGAACGCGGCTGCCCCTGCGCTGGGAGAGGACACCGATGGCGTCCTCCGTGACGTGGGAGTCTCGGCTGAGGAGCTGATTGCGTTGCGTGAAGCCGGAGTGGTGCGATGACGACCAAACCGAGACTCGGAACAGGATTTGGCCCCGGAACGCTCGGCTTTCCGCGGGCCGAGGAAGTGTTGACGTTCGGTCAACGCGCGGACGAAATCGGATTCGATCATTTCTGGGTCAACGACCATGTGTCGTGGACTCACCCCCTTTTCGATCCGGCCGTCCTCCTCTCAGCAGTCGCGGCCCGTACCTCACGTATCGAGCTCGCAACGGGCGTGTACCTGCTTCCCTTGAGGTCGCCAACTATCACAGCTCGCGCTTTCGCGAGCCTGGACTATCTCAGTGGCGGGCGCGCTCTCCTCGGAGTTGGAATTGGAGGCGAGTTCGACGCGGACTTCGCAGCGGCGGGGATACCTATCGGAGAACGAGCGGGACGTACGGACGCGACCGTCCAAGTTTTGAAGGAGCTATGGCGTGGCGAGCCGACAAGCCTGCACGACAACTACTTCGACTTCGATGACGTGCAGGTCCTGCCGCGTCCGGTGTCGGGTACAGTGCCGATCATCATCGGGGGCCGATCTGATGCCGCCCTCAAACGCGCGGCCCGACTCGCCGATGGCTGGATGCCCTACCTGATGAGTCCAGATCGAGTGCAATCGGGCATCCGACGGTTACGTGAGCTCGCGCCGTCACGCCAGCTCCGGGTCGTTGCGCATGTGTTCGCATGCTTTGGTTCGGACGTCGCATCTGCCGAGGAGAGAGCGACCGCATACCTCTCGGCGCAGTACCACCGCGACATGTCAGGGACAGTCAGCAAATGCGTGCCGTGCGGTCCGGTCGAGGTCATCGCCGAACGACTTCGGGACTACGCGCTGGACGGTGTCACCGATGTTGTCCTGCGACCACTACACGAACCGGGGGATCTGGTGTCCTCGCTCGAGAATCACTCCGCAGAGGTTCTGCGGATCTGGCGGCAAGAAGGTGGAGGTCAATGGTGACCGCAAACGAAACAGGGCCGCTCCGCGGTGTCCGGGTCCTCGCGATCGAGAACTTCCTGTCGGGTCCGTACGGCAGCATGCTGCTCGCGGACTTCGGCGCAGAAGTAATCAAAGTCGAACCCCCGGAGGGAGACGGCTATCGCAGGGCGACACCGAACTACGAAACCGCGGAGGGGCGGATGAGCTACAGCTTCTTGCGGATCAACCGCAACAAGCACAGCGTGGTTCTCGACCTGAAGTCTGCGGAAGGGAAGGAGGCATTCCTCCGACTGGTCGATGAAGCCGATGTCGTATGGGAAAACTTGCGACCGGGCGCCATGGACAGGCTCGGCCTCGGGTGGAGTCAGTTGCGGGAGCGCAATCCACGGTTGGTCTACGCGAGCATCTCAGGATTCGGACACGGTGACGTCCTCCCGCGGGGCCCCTACGCCGACCTTCCCGCGTTCGACATCGTTGCCCAGGCTATGAGCGGAATGATGACGCGCGTCGGAGAGGCGGGGCAGCCTCCGCTCTATCTGGGCGCCCCTGTCGCGGATCAGCTCGCAGGAGTGATGGCAGCGTTCGGTGTCGTGCTCGCCTTGCGAGGCGTCGATGCCACCGGAGAAGGGCAGCACGTCGACATCGCCATGTACGACGTGATGGTGGCGCTGAATGAACAGTCCGTCGGACACTACGCTCACTTCGGAGTCATTCCCGAGCGCGGCCTCAGTCCTACTTCGGCGCCCTATGGCGCCTTTCGCGCAAAAGACGGATGGTTTGCGGTCGGGATCGCGAGCGATTGGATCTGGGCGAGATTCTGCGTGGCCATCGAGCGGCCCGACCTAGTTGCCGCCGAGGGCCTACGAACCGGCATGGAGCGGTCCTCCAATCAGGACCTCGTGCTTCGCCCTCTCATCGAGGAATGGGCCTCGGCGCTAACCCCGGTGGAGGCGGCTAGCGTTCTGACGGCTGCGGGGGTTCCTGCCGCCCCTGTCCAGGATGTAGCCGATCTCTTCTCCGACCCACAGGTCGCGGCGCGCGAGATGCTCGCAACACTTCATGATCCCGTGGTCGGTGAGCTGAAAGTGGCAGGCAACCCGGTGAAGCTCGGTGGCCATCCACATATCCCGACGCGTACGGCGCCGCAACTCGGGGCTGATCAGCAGCTACTGGAAGGGACCCGAGAACGTGCTCCGCGGGCGACCGTCTAGTGTCAAGAGACTCGACCTTCCCCGAGCCGGGGCGGCGCAGGTCGAGCGGTGGGCCGCTGCTCATATCCGCCCTGTCGCTAGCGATGGCCACGGGAGCCACGGCTACCTACTCATTCTCGACACTTTCACCGTTCCTCACCGAAAGTTTGGGGATCTCGACCTCCGGGATCGGCCTGATTCTCAGCGGGCTATATGTCGTAGCCGCCACGTCAAGCGGAGCGATCGGTCGCCTCGCGGATCGCTGGGACCCGGTGCGCGTCATCGTCGTGGGCGCCCTGTGCTCATTGCTGGCGAGCATCGCCCTTGCGAGCACTTTCGGTTGGCCCGGTTTGGTGGTCACCTTGCTTCTCGGTGGATTGGCGATGGCGGCGTCGAATCCGGGCAGCAATGGCATGATCGCTCACAGGATTCCACCCGGGTCACGGGCATTCGCGACCGGAATCAAGCAGTCGGGAGCAACAGGCGCGGGACTCGTTCTGGCCTTTGCACTCCCGCCTCTTGCCGTGTTGGCGGGGTGGCACATCGCCGCACTCGCTGCGGGCGCAATTCCCATCCTGGCGATCGTCACCGTCATCGCGCTTCGCGCAGCGCCTCCCAAGGAACTCTCACCGGATCGCCATCCGGAGTCAGAGGTAGTGAACTCACGCTGGCTCGGCTGGCTAGCCGCCTATGCCCTTCTCCTCGGCGTCGCAACCGGCGTGTGCAACGGCTTCTACGTGCTGTACTCGACCGAGAGGCTGGGCTTCTCGGCGATCACCGGTGGGGCGGTCTTCGGTGTATTCGCGCTCGCTTCCGTGATGGCGAGAGTCGTATGGGCGAGGCTGAGCGAGAGGGGCGTCCGTCCCGCGGTGCTTCTCCAACTGATCGCGGGGCTCGGCGCGTGCTCTGCTGTGATGTGTGTGCTCGCACTCATCTACCCGTGGATGATCTGGGCTTCGGCTGCGGTGGGCGGAGCGACCATCGTGGGCTGGAATGCGCTCGGGATGGTCACGATCATGCAGAACGTTCCGCGTCGCTCCGTCGGCGTGTCGGCGGCCAGGATGCTGCGCGGATTCTTCATCGGGCTCGCGGTCGGACCATTCCTGTTCGGCTCGATCGTGCAAGCCACGACCTACAGCGTGGGCTGGGTTCTCCAGGGGGTCGTCCTCGTTCTCGCCGTCGTAGCGGCGATGATCTTCGGTCGATCGCTCTCCAGCGCGACGCGATCGTCGGACGATTCGGGAGGTCCGGATGACAACGTGGATTGACCCCGCCTACGGCGTGGTGCCATGGAAATGGGGGCCAGCAGAGGTCCGTCGATACGCCCTGGCGGTTGGTGCGCCCGCTTCACCGGTTGATTCTGCGGACCTCCGTCTGGTCACGACCGAACAACCGGAGGTTCTGCCAACGCTTGCGATGCTGCTCGCCGATGCCCACAGCCTTCGCTATGTGCCGCTTCCTGGACTCGACTACTCACCCGCTGATGTGATCTATGCGGGTCACGAACTCGAGCTCCTTCGCCCCCTCGCTCACGAGGAAAGCGGCACGAGCACATCGCGTCTCCTATCGGTCGGTGACATTCGCACGGGTGTTCTTGTGCGACGCGAAACGGTGAGCGTCGATCGTCGTGGTGTCCCTCTCGCGCGCAATATTGTGACGAGCGTCATACGGGGGGCGCGATGCGGGCAACCTCATGTGCCGGCCGATCCTGAAGCACCTGCTGCCATCGAGATTGGCGATACGAGAATCGACGTTCAGACACTGCCGCAGCAGGCGCTCCTCTATGCCCAGACCGGAGACGACAACCCGCTCCACTGGGACCCCGCGATTGCTCGCGCCGCCGGTTTCGAACGCCCTATCCTTCATGGGCTGTGTACGGCGGCGATCGTCGCGCGGTCGGTGCTGGATGTCATGACGGACCATGCCTGGTCGTCGTTACGGCGATTGTCAGTCAGATTTAGATCACCCGTTCTCCCAGGAGACACGCTCCAGGTCCGGATCGGCGGTAGCGGCGACCACCTCTCATTCAACGCTCAGGTCGGCGAGCGTTTGGTCTTGAGCGATGGAGTCCTCGATCTTGGTTGGGAGAGCCGATGAACGTGGAAGCGACCGTCAAGTCCACGGAGCTCGCCGACGGCATCATCGAGATCGCGCTCAACCGTCCCGAGCGCCGAAACGCGCTCACGCTCGACATGCTTGAAGAGCTCGGCCGTGCCCTCGACGTCGCTGTGGGTGAGCGCGGCGCCCGCGTCGTGCTGCTCACTGGAGAGGGCCCCGATTTCTGCGCGGGTGCTGATCTGTCGGCTGTGCACAACCCCGACTCCCGGACGGTGGGGGAAGCGGGTCTGGGCGGTTCGAGAGTCTGGGACCGCTTCGGGGAGGTCCCCGTGCCCGTCATAGCGGTCGTCCGCGGTCATGCGATGACAGGCGGCTTTCACCTCGCACTCTGCTGCGACCTCATCATTGCGGCGGAGACCGCGATCTTCCAGGACACCCACGCCCGCTTCGGTCTCGTGCCCGGTTCCGGGGAGCCTCAGCGGTACTCACGCAGACTCGGTATCGCGCTCGCGCGCGAAATGCTCTACACGAGCGAACCCCTGTCGGGGGTGCGCGCTGCTGAACTGGGTATCGCTTGCCGTGCTGTGCCGGCAGATCAGCTGACGGCAGAGACCATGGAACTGGCAAGACGCATCGCGTCGAATAGCGCGCGCGCCATCTCCTACATCAAACAGATGCTCAACTCGGGGTTCGGCCGACCCTACGGTGAGGCGCAATGGGACGACGATCGCCTCAATCATCGCGGGCGCCTCAACCTCGTGCCGGACGCCGACCGAGACGAGCGCCTGCGCCGGTTCGCGGCGAGGAAGGTCGCCTCGAAATGACGCTCGCTCCTCTCGAACTCGGTGGCGACCTTGCACAGTTGCGAGCGGCCGCGCGATCCTTTGCTGAGCGGGAGATCCTGCCCCGCGTAGAGGTTGCCGAGCGAGACCAGAAGTTCCCGCGCGAGCTGTTCGCGCTCGCGGGGCGGCACGGCTTTCTCGGCACGCACTATCCCGCGGAGGTCGGTGGAGGCGGTGGTGGCCTCTCCGCAGCGATGGTCGTCCGCGAGGAGTTCTCATACGTATCGGTCGGGCTCTCTTCAGGGCTCGGTCATCAGGACCACGTGGGCACCGCGTACCTCCACCGATTCGGCTCCCCCGCAGGTCACGAGCGCTGGTTGGTGCCGGCGCTTGCTGGTGAGTTCGTAATCGCTATGGCTATCACTGAGCCGGACGGTGGCTCGGACGTGCGCAATATGCGAACTGTCGCTGAGCGGACGGACGACGGCTGGATAATCAGGGGCCGCAAGACCTTCATCACCAACGGCCCGCTCGCCGATGCGATTGCAGTGACGGCGCGGGTCGGTGCCTCGGGCAACTACGGCGTCTTCTTGGTGATGCGCGAGGATGAGGGTTACGCCTGCGAGCGCACACTTCACAAACTAGGTTGCCGATCCTCCGAGGTCGGTGAACTTGTGTTCGACAACGTGCGCATACCCGACAACCGTCGGCTGTCCCCGGCAGGTGGGGGCACGCTCGCCGACATCCTCGGAGTGCTTGTCATCGGACGGGCACTGGTAGCAGCCTCGGCGTTGGGGGCAGCGCGGCGGGCGATCGACTTGGGGATGGCTTACGCGCGTACCCGCCACACATTCGGCAAGCCGATTGGATCGCATCAAGAGATTTCGATGAAGCTCGCAGAGTCGAGCGCTCGGCTACGTGCGGCCGAGTTGCTCGCGTACCACGCGGCCGATATGTACTCCCGTACCGGGGTGATACCGGTCCTGGAATGCTCGCAGGCGAAACTCGTCGCCGCCGAGACCGCGGTCGATGTCATCGACCAGATGCTGCGCGTTTTCGGAGGAGCCGGCTATATGGAGGACTCGGAGATTGAACGCCTCTACCGAGACGTCCGCTTCTTCACCATCGTGGAGGGGACGGCGGAGATCCAACACCGGATCATCGCGCAAGAACTTCACATCCTGGACGGCGCACGATGAGTTCGATCGTGACAACGCTCAGCCTCGCCCCGCCCCGCTCGTTCCGACTCGACGGGCGCACGGCGCTGATCACGGGCGCTAGCCGCAATATCGGCCTGGCGATCGCCACCGCGTTCGCGCACGCCGGCGCGGACCTCGTTCTTGTCGCGCGTGAGCGCGAACGCCTCGAACGGGTAGCGGCGGCGCTCTCGTCGACGACCGGCGCGAAGGTCTGCACCGTCGCGGCGGATGTCGCCACAGAGTCCGGGCTTTCGAAGATCTTCGATGCGATTCCCGTCACGTCCGTCGATGTCCTGGTCAACAACGCTCACACCCTCGGAGTGAGTCGAGGCGACCACCTCATCGATGCCGGTGACGGTCAATGGCACGAGGTCATGAGCACCAATCTCCTCGCACCATTCCGGCTCATTCGCAAGATCGCGCCGGGCATGATGCAACGTCGGGGCGGGTCGATCATCAATCTGATGTCAGGCTCGGGCCTCCAACCGTCGCCGGGGCTCGGCGCGTACGGCGCCAGCAAGGCTGCGCTGTGGATGATGACACGCACTCTCGCGGGTGAGCTCGCGCCACACATTCGCGTCAACGCGCTCTGCCCTGGACTCGTGAGCGAAGACGGCGAGCCGCGGAACGACGCTCAGCACCAGCTGCTCGCATCGGTGCCGATGGGGCGCATTGCCGATCCCAATGAGATCGCTGGGGCGGCGCTGTATCTCGCCTCACCTGACTCCAGTTACACCACCGGCTCACTCATCGTTGTTAACGGCGGACGAACCTGGTGAACACGGAAGAAATCGTCAACCCAAAGGAGGAGGCATGAAGATCCTGGTTCTGGTGAAAGAGGTACCTGACACGTGGGGGGATCGCGAGCTGAACCTCGAGACCGGGCTAGCAGCTCGGGGGGCGTCCGAATCGGTGCTGGATGAGATCGGCGAGCGGGCACTAGAGGTTGCACTCTCGTACGCAGACGAACACGCCGACACGGAGGTTGTCGTCGTTTCGGTAGCTCCCGAGTCTGCCGCCGCGACCATTCGCAAGGGTCTCGCCATGGGAGCCGCATCGGCAGTGCACGTCGTGGACGATGCGCTCATTGGCGCGGACCTCGGGCTCACCTCTCAAGTGCTTGCGGCCGCGATCGAGAAGACAGGCTTCGATCTCGTCATCGCGGGGAACCAGTCGACCGACGGGGTTGGGGGGGGGTTATCCCGGCAATGATTGCCGAGCGTCTCGGAGTCGCGCAGGCGACGGCGCTCTCGTCTCTCAGCATTTCGCCCGATCAAGTCTCCGGTGTCCGTGCCTCTGATGCCGGATCCATGGAGGTCTCGGTGGCGTTACCCGCAGTCATCTCGATTACGGAGGCGCTCCCAGACGCACGATTTCCAAACTTCAAGGGGATCATGGCGGCTAAGAAGAAGCAGCTTGAGATTCTTTCCCTCGCGGATCTCGACGTCGATGCCGGCGATGTTGCGGGACGGTCGATTCTCATCGCGGTCGCGGAGAAGCCGCCCCGCGAAGCGGGATTGAAGATCGTCGACGAAGGTGACGCCGGAGAGCAGCTTGCGGAGTTCCTCGTCAAGAACCGACTGATCTGAGGGAGTGACGATGTCGAACGAAGTCTTGGTTCTGGTGGACGTGCTCCCCTCCGGGGAGGTCGCGAAGTCGGCCGCCGGGCTACTGGGCGCAGCGGCGGGAATAGGCTCGCCGGTCGCGGTGATTGTGTCGAGCGAGGATCGTCTTGGCGGTGCATCGTCGGAGGCTGCCCGCCTCGGTGCGACGCGCGTGTTGACGGTTGCCTCGGATGGTAGCGAGCTGACTGTGCCCATCGTCGATGCTCTGGAAGTCGCCGTGACGACGATCGGGGCAGACGCTGTGCTCGTGTCGAACTCGATAGAGGGTCGGGACGCGGCAGGGCGCGTGGCTGCGCGTCTAGGCCTCGGTCTCGCGGTCGATGCCGTCGGTGTTTCCCGGGACGATGAGGGCGTCGTAGCGCACCACTCCGTCTATGGCGGTGCCTACAATACGTCTTCCGCCGTCACCTCGGGTCCGCTGGTGATAACCGTGCGTCAAGGTGCCATCGAAGCTCGCGCAGAACAGGTGCCACTCAACGCGGCTCCTCTTAATGTCGCCCCATCCGGCAAACCTGCTGCCAGGATCGACAGCTTCAAGGCCGCGGTCGCGCAGTCTTCCAGGCCAGAGCTTCGTGGTGCCTCCAGAGTTGTTTCCGGAGGCCGCGGACTCGGGTCTCAAGAAAAGTTTGCCCTTGTTGAAGAGCTCGCGGACGCTCTCGGAGCGGCTGTGGGGGCATCGCGCGCAGCCGTTGACGCCGGCTACATTCCGTACGCCGCACAGGTCGGTCAAACCGGCGTATCCGTGTCGCCCCAATTGTATGTCGCACTAGGCATATCGGGTGCGATCCAGCACCGCGCCGGGATGCAGACCGCGAAAACGATCGTCGCGATCAATAGGGACGCGGACGCACCGATCTTCGAGATCGCGGACTTCGGTGTCGTCGGAGATCTCTTCGAGGTCGTTCCGCAACTGATTTCCGCGATTGAGGCCCGACGGAAGTAGAGGCTGAAGGAACCCATGAGCCACTCACCCATCCGAAGCGGACTCCCGCGCACTATCAGCGGCTCGCCGTGGCCGGGAGTCGGTTCGAGTCCTATCGAACCTGCTGCGCGAGCGGCGGCGCGGGAGGAGGCGGTCAGCTCCGAAGTGGTAGGGGAGGACGGCGAGCGGAGCAGCCCCAAGCTCTCACCCGCCCGAAAGCGCCGAGGACTGCCACGCATTGAGAGCGGAAAGCCGTGGCCTTCCGGCGACTCTGCGGACGATGCGTCGGCCTCCGGTACCCAGGGTATCGATTCGCCCACCCCGCCGTTGCGACGAGCGGAGGGCGTAGGTGACACACCAACCGAGTCTGCGACCGGAATGGCGCCCCGACGAGGGCTTCCTCGCACTCCCGGCGGCGAGGCATGGCCGGCCGACGATGCTGTGGTCGCTCCGTTCGGTGAGTCTCCCCGCGCCGAAGCCCCGTTGAGCACCGTCCCCGCGGCATCGACGGAAGGCGCCGCAGCGCCCGTTGCCTCGGCGCCGCCGACAAGCGATGGCGCAGCCGTGACGTCGCGGAAACCGCTGAGCATGCATCGCTCCGCCTGGCCAGGGAGGGCTGCTTCCGCGCCGCGGGACCCACGCGCCCAAGCGCGGCGCTACGGACCCTTCACGATCCGGCAGTGGGTGGGGGTCGCACTCGTGGGCGGCCTTGGCCTCGTCTTCGCCGCGGGGATGGCTGTTCTGGCGGTTCGATGGTTCCTCTCGCTGGATGTGATGCGAGAGTGGCTGGCTGCCTACCCGGGTGAGTACCACCTGCCGGACGGGGCGCCGGTCGGTTTTCCGGCGTGGCTCGGTTGGCAGCACTTCCTCAACACCTTCTTCATGCTGCTCATCATCCGTTCCGGGCTGCAGGTTCGGCGCGAGACGCGGCCGGGAGCCTACTGGACTCCCCGCTGGAACAGAGATCGCAAGATCAGCTTGAGCCTGTGGTTCCACCAGTCGTTGGACATCTTGTGGCTACTGAACGGGGTCCTGTTCATCGCCCTGCTGTTCATCTCGGGCCAGTGGATGCGCATCGTCCCCACATCGTGGGAGGTTGTTCCGAACGCGGTCAGCGCACTTCTGCAATACATCTCGCTTGACTGGCCCACCGAGAACGGATGGGTCAACTACAACGCTCTCCAGCAGATCGCGTATTTCGTGACCGTCTTCGTCGCAGCGCCACTGGCCGTCTTGTCGGGCATAAGAATGTCGGGTATATGGCCGAAGAACGCGAAGGCGCTCAGCCGGGCATACCCCGTCGAGTGGGCACGTGCCGTCCACTATCCGACCATGGTCTATTTCGTGGTCTTCATAGTGATCCACGTGTTCCTTGTGCTCGCGACCGGGGCTCTTCGCAACCTGAATCACATGTACGCGATGCAGGGTTCCGGCGATCCTGACGCCTATGCCGACAATTGGGCTGGCTTCTGGTTCTTCGCTGCATCTCTGGCCGTCTTGGCTGGCGCTTGGGTTGCGGCACGTCCTGTCGTTCTCGCACCGATCGCCAGGTTGTTCGGCACGGTTTCCGGACGGTAGTGAGGAGAAGCGCGTGCTGGCCGTCGCTGTACTGCGAACCCTTCTCGCCGTCGTCGAGAAGGGGTCATTTGTAGCCGCCGCGAGAGCGGTCGGGTATAGCACCGCGCAGGTCTCGCGTCAGATGAACCAGTTACAGGATCGCGTCGGGGCACAGCTTTTTGTGCGGGATGGCCGCGTGCTAAGAGCAACGAATAAGGGCATCTTGCTGGCTGAGCAGGCTCGCGCCGTCGTACGTGCCGCTGAGGAATTCGATGAGTGCGCGAGACGAGTCGGGGCGACGAATCCGCCCACCGTCCCCCACCACTTGCCGACTCTGCAGGGGTCGACGAAAGCGGGATACTAGTAACATACTTACTTGTACCAACCAATGAAAGGAACATGCAATGGTGCTGGGCAACGAGGAAGTCGACTACGCGTCGGCCTACGAACACCTGTTGGTCGACGTCAACGACCGAGTAGCGACCGTGACGATCAATCGACCGGAGCAGTACAACTCCGTCAACCATCGGCTGCATCAAGAATTGGTCGAGATCTGGCGCGACCTGGGGCGTGATCCCCGAGTGAATGTGATCGTCGTCACCGGTGCAGGAGAAAAAGCATTCTCGGCGGGCGCGGACCTCAACATGCTGAAACATCGCATGTCGTTGACCAACGAGGACCGCTACGTAGACACGGTGACGTGGGAGGCGCGGGATCTCGTCTATGGGATGGTGAATTGCGACAAAGTGATCATCTCGGCTATCAACGGGGCCGCAGTGGGCGCCGGACTAGCGGTCGCAATCATGTCCGACATCTCTATCATCGCCGACGATGCCCGGTTGGGTGATGGACACGTGAAGCTCGGGGTGGCGGCCGGCGATCACAGTGCGATGATCTGGCCGCTCTTGTGCGGCCTGTCTCGAGCGAAGTACTACCTCCTTACGGGGGAGATGTTGGACGGCAAGAAGGCGGCTGAGATCGGGCTTGTTACTCAGGCGGTGCCGCGCGCGGACGTGGTGTCCACGGCGAGCGATCTGGCACGACGGCTTGCCGACGGATCGCAGCAAGCGCTCTCCCTTTCCAAGCGTGCGCTGAATCAATGGCTCCGGCTCGGCGGCTTGACGGCGTTCGACTACTCACTCGCAGTTGAGAAGATGGGCTTCTTCTCACCGGACGCGCAGGAGGGCGTGACAGCGATGCGGGAGAAGCGTGCTGCGGTGTTCCCGAGTGCGTCTGCTGAACCTGCTGCTCACTGAGCGGCGAAAAAGCGACTGCCCCTCCTCCGTTTGTCGGGGGAGGGGCAGTCGCTTATGCGCGTCAACTTGCGGCGGCGGAGATCCCCACACCGAGGAAGTCGAACCGGTGTGCGGTCAGTGGCGCCTGGTATCCGACGACATCCGGCTGGAAGGCCACGATGATGGACGGCGCAGCAACGGGGATCATCCGAGCATCCTCCATGATGTTCGCCGAGGTTTCGTGCAGCACCTCGGTCCGCGCTTGTGTGTCGGTCTCCGAACGCGCCTCGTCCAGGAGGGCGGTCAACTCTGGCGTTGCCGTTCGGGCAGGGTTGTTCAGACCGTCTGGGCCGACCAGGTTATCGAGGGTGATCGACGGATCGGCGCGGCCCCCCCCACGGCGTGAAGTACATGGGAACGGTTTTTTGGTAATAGAACTCGTCGAGCAGCGTCGGACCGTCGAGCGGGATGATGTTTCCTTGGATTCCGACGTCAGCGAGCATCGCAGCGATGGCCTCTGTCGCCTGCACGCGGAACGGCTGGTTGTTTGTGTAGAAGTCGAACGAGAATCCGTCGGGGTACCCGGCGTCGGCGAGGAGTTCTCGCGCTCGCTCCGGGTCGTACGGATACATCTCTTCGAGTTCTGGATCGAAAGCGAAGTAGTCACTTCGCGGGAACGGCTGCCACGCCACCGTCCCAATGCCGCGGTACACACCCTCAACGATCGCCTCGCGGTCGATCGCGTACTCGATGGCCATACGAACCTGCGGGTCGTCGAAAGGCGCGATCGCGATGTTGAGTCCCAAGTGATCGACGGCGATCGGCGTGTCGGTCTGGACGGTGAGAGACGAATCGGCCTCTGCGAGGGTCACCTGCCCAGGTACGAGTCGCGCCATGTCGATTTCGCCGGATCGGAGCGCGTTCAGTCGGGTGTCATCGTCGGCGATCGTCCGTATCACCAGGGTTTCAACCTCGACCGCATCGGGATCCCAGTAGTCGTGGTAGCGAGTGACCGTCAGCTCATCACCCGGAGAGTAGTTGCTCACCTCCCAGCCGCCGGCGCCGACCATCGTCGTCGCGAGATTGGTGCCATCGTCGAACGCGGCAGGCGAGATCATCATGCCGGCGCGGTCGCCGAAGGTCGCGGGCACGGATGCGTCCGGCCCAGCTAGTTGGTACACGACGGTGAGATCATCAACCGCCTCGGCCGATTCCACCGATGCGATGTCACTTTGGATGGCTGACGTCGGCAAGGTCTTCGCGCGTTCGAAGTTCGCGACGACGGCGTCGGCGTTCAAGTCGGTTCCATCATGGAAGGTGAGGTCGGGGCGTAGCTGGACGGTGAACTCCGTGTCGGTGAGATCCCACGACTCCGCGAGGCCAGGCGCGAGTGTGCCGTCGGGGTTGTAGTGCAAGAGCGTGTCGTATGCCGGAAGTAGCCACGGAAGGTCCTGGGCGGATGTGCCAGCGTAGGGGTCCAAGCTTGTTGGGGGTTCATTGAACCCGAAGGTGAGAGTGGCGTCGCGGTTGACGTCTGCTGCCCCTTCGGTGGGAGCGTTCTCCACGTCTTGGCCGCTGCAGCCAACGATTGCGAGAACGACGGCGGTCGTGAGGACCGCTGCCGCGGTCACGCGAGCTGTCCGAGCTTGTGCTGTCATGCTGACTCTCCTCGTCATTGAGAATGTGTTGCTTCTTGTGATTGCCGTATACGCAACGGTCGTTAGAGTTGACCGGTATACCTTTTTCCTATTGTTCGCTTCTACCTCGTCTAATCCAGCACCGTTGCCGGATGCGAAACAGTTCAGGCGGGCCACGCGGGAAGGAAGGCACTCATGCGCGTATACGAGCGCGTCGCGGAAGCGTACGCAGAGCGCGGCGGCGAAGGCTTCTTCGGACTGCTCGGTGAAGGAAACATTAAGCTGTGCACGACGCTGAAGGAAGCACACGGGATGACCATGCGCACCGCTAGGCATGAGCAGGGTGCTGTGGCGATGGCCGATGGATACTCTCGAGCCAGCCGACGCGCCTCACTCGCTGCCGTGACTGCCGGGCCAGGTCTGGTGAATGCCGGGGTTTCGATCGCGTCGGCGGCGCGCGCGGGCTCACCTGTCCTCGTGTTCGCGGGCGACGCCCCGCGCGGTGACGATGGTCACTTTCAGGCGATGGATCAGGGATCGTGGGCCGCAGGCCTTGGTGTCCCCTTCGTCGCGGTCAACGATCCGTCGGATCTGGAGCCCGCGCTTGAACTCGTCTTCGCCACCCTTGAGCTCGGCAGCGCTGTCATCCTCAGTATCCCGATGGATGTGCAGGACCTCGAGGTTGTGACGGGAGCGACCGCCGACCCTCATCCGCGCCCGATGATGGCGTTTCCGTCACGAGAAGAGATCTCCTGGGCCGCGCATCTCATCGCGACATCTGAACGTCCGCTTCTGCTCGTTGGTGGTGGAGGTCTTCATGCTGCTGCTGTGGTGGGCGAGCTTGCGCACCGCGTGGGGATGCCCATGGCGACCACATTGCGCGGAATCGGTCTGCTGCACGACGACCCCCTGATGTTGGGTGTGTGCGGGGGGTTCGATACCGGCCCTGTCGCTGCGGCGATCCGGGAGTCTGACCTTCTCATCGCCGTCGGTACCTCCTTGTCGAGGTATACGACGAAGCAAGGGGCGCTGACACGCGATCGAGACATCCTTCGCATCGATGTGCGTCATCCTGTACGAACGCAGGAACGGGAGGCCTTTCTCACAGGTGATAGTGCTGCCGTGGTGGGCGCGATCGTCGAAGAACTCCGGGAGAGCCGCATCGATCGGGGTGCCGATCATGCGAGGGAACGAATCGTCGCAGCGCAGCGTGAGGAGTACACCTATGACCCGGTGGACGGTGGGTCCGGTATTGACCCGCGGTCTGCGCTCCGGGCTATCGACCGAGCGATAGGGCACCCTCGCCACGTCTCGCTCGATGGCGGGCACTTCACGACCTTCGCGGCGGGGATGATGTCGTGGCACGACCCGAGCGAGATGCTCTTCGGCCTCGACTTCGGAGCGATCGGTCAGGGCTTGTTACTCGCCTTAGGGGCGGCCGCCTCGGTAATCGATGACGGCAGGGAGGCGCGGGTCGTCGCCATCGTCGGTGATGGTGGCTTTCTCATGAACCTCCAGGAGCTCGAGACCGCGGTGCGACTCGAGGTCCCCCTCACAGTTGTCGTGCTCAACGACGAAGCTTACGGTCAAGAGGTTCACATGCTTGAGATGTACGGACTCGATCCTGCGTTCGCACGCATTTCCACCCCCGATCTGGCGGCGGTCGCGCGCGCCCTGGGCGCGGCAGGTGCGCGCGTGGAGACGCTCGACGATCTGGAGGCTGCGCTGGAGGAGCAGGCCGCAGAACCAGTCAGGCTCCTCGATGTCCGGATCGACGGGTCGGTTCGGAACTGGAGAGTTGAGGAGATGCTCCGCGGTCACGCTGTGGGGACGGCGCGTTGACTCCGTGTCGCACGCGAGCCGATCCCGCTGTCTCGAGGTCGCTACGGGGCTGGCGAATCACGACTGCCGCCACGACGACCGCGCACAAAGTAAAAACGGCGGCGAACGCCATTGCGGCGTCGTACCCGGCGGTGAGGGCCTGAACATCCGTTCCTTGGCCACCTGCGATAGAGGTTGCGACGCCCGCAATCACCGCAAGGCCAGTCGCCCCTCCAATCTGTTGCGACGTCGTCACCAGCCCCGAGGCCGTGCCAGCCAGATCGGGGGGCAGCCCTCCCGTCGATACCGCATAGACCGGTGAGAACGTCAGACCGTACCCCACGGCCATGACCAGCAACCCTGGAAGTACGGAAACGACGTAGGAGCCCTCCGGAGGTAGGAAGCACAGCCACATCATTCCTGTGACGACCAGCGCCGGGCCCAGGATCAAGAATCGGCGAAATCCGTATCGGGCGATGAGACGTCCCATTTGTGCGGCTACCAGACCCAGAACAACGGGAAAGGGTGCGAAGGCCAGGCCGGTCTGGAGGGGGCTCCACCCCTGCACGGTCTGCATCCACAAGGTCAGTACGAAGAAGAAGCTGAGGTTACCGGCATAGACGGCCGCCATGATCGCATTGCCGCCGCTCACGTTCCTCACCGCGAAGATGGAGAGGTTGATGAGTGGATCGGCGGCGTGGCGCTCCCTGAGGACGAAAGCTCCGATGCAGATGGCCGCCCCGATCCAACTGCTTATGACCGCGGGATGTGCCCACCCCCACATCGGAGCTTCGCTGAGCCCGAAGACGATGGCGGCAACTCCTACCGTGATCGTTGAAGCACCCAGAAGGTCGAGGCGTGGTCGGGAAGTTGTCGGTGGATCCGCCGGTACGACGGCAGCCTTCCGCGAGATCTTCTGCGCTGCCACGACCGCCCTCGCGCGAGACCAGGCGCTGCCGTATCTCCGAAAGAAGTACGCCCACTACGGCTCATGGGGCCAAGACGACGGTCATCCCGCCGACGATGGACGGTCGTGGGACGCAGACGCGCCGGACTCACACCACTTCATCTTGGGCGACCCGGAGTACTGCCGGGCCGAACTCGCTCGATTCCGCGAGGCCGTCGGGGTGGACGAGTACATCCTTCGCACCGAATGGCCCGACATGCCCCACGAACTCGCGCTCTCGTCCCTCGATCTCCTGTCCCGAGAGGTGGTGCCGAACCTATGAGAATCCGCGGAGCCGTCCGGAATCGCATGCCAGCACGCCCCCTTACGAGCAGTCGCGCCCGCTCCGGCTCGTCGAGCTCGACCTCGACCGCCCGGGCCGCGACGAGATCCTCGTCTGTATCGAGGCGGCAGGTCTCTGCCATTCCGACCTGTCTGTCATCAACGGCGATCGTCCTCGCCCGGTCCCCATGCTTCTGGGACACGAAGCGGCCGGTCGCGTGATGGAACTCGGCGCCGGAGTCGACGACCTCGCCGTGGGCGACCGCGTCGTCCTCACCTTCCTTCCACGCTGCGGCGATTGCGCCGGGTGCGTCAGCAACGGCAGGACTCCCTGCGCGAAAGGCAGCGCAGCCAACAACGCCGGCACGCTTCTCTCAGGAGAAAGACGCCTCTCTCGAGAGAGCGGTGCCGTGCACCACCACCTCGGTGCCTCGGCGTTCGCCACCGCGGCGGTTGTCGACCGGCGATCCGTCGTCCGCGTCGATTCGGACGTACCCGCCGACATCGCCGCCCTTCTCGGCTGCGCGATCCTGACGGGAGGCGGAGCGGTTCTCAATGTCGCGCCGCCCGCTCCGGGGTCGCGTGTGTTCGTCGTCGGTCTCGGCGGAGTGGGGATGGCAGCGCTCCTGGTCGCTCTCGCGCTCCCCGACGTGAGCGTCACGGGTGTCGACCCGGATGACCGCAAGCGGGAGACGGCGCGCCGCCTCGGCGCGATGGCTGCCCATCCGGACGAGGCACGTGAGCTCGATCGTGCAGACCTGGTGATCGAGGCTGCGGGAGCCGGGCCTGCCTTCGAGACCGCTGTCTCTTTGACCGCCCCGGGGGGCACGACGGTAGCGGTGGGGCTCCCCCACCCCGACGTGCGCGTTCCGGTGAGCCCTCTCGCGCTCGTCGCAGAGGGGCGGCACATCGTCGGAAGCTACCTCGGATCTGCGGTTCCCGAGCGCGACATTCCGACGTATGTCGCCATGTGGCGTCAGGGACGCCTTCCCGTCGAGGAACTCATCTCTGCCCGGATCCCGCTCAGCGCGATCAATCGCGGGATGGACGACCTCGCCGCGGGCAGGGCGATACGTCAAGTCATCGATGTGACCACGTAAGGAGAGCTCTCATGACGGATGAGTCCAGCGGGGCGCGTAAGCCCCGGGAGGAGGGTCGCAAGGTTGCGCCCGGGCACGAGAGTCGCCGCACCGAAGACGTGCGCGAAGTCGCCTCGATCATGGTCACCGACTCCGATCCCGAGCGTCCCGAGATCCCCGAGCCCGCCCCGCAGCTGCGGCGCGTCGTCGCCGTCTTCGAGGGAATCACGGTGATCGCACTGGTCGGGATCCTGCTGATCCAGTTCGTGCAGATCGCCGGGCGATCCTTCGGCATCCAAGTCCCGCCCTGGACGTACGAGGTGTCGCGGCTGACCCTGCTGTGGCTGGTCTGCATCGGCGCCTTCGTGAGTTACTACCACGGCACGAGTCTCTCGGTTCCCGGCCGGTGGCGTCCCCGCACGATCTCCTACGAAGCCCTTGCGTTGCTCGTGTCCGGCATCCTCTTGTGGGCCGGCGTGAGATTCCTCGAGGTTCAGGGGTGGGAGGTCTCGGCCGCGTCGCTCTTGGGCGTCCCCACCGCGGTTGGGTACGTATCCGTACTGGTCTTCGCCGGCGGAATCGCGGTCGTCTCCACGACACGCATCGTCGGCCTCATCGTCCGGAGGGCACGCGCATGATCTTCCTCATCATCAGCCTCGCGCTCATGATCGTCCTGATCGTCATCGGTTTCGACGTGGCGCTCGCAATGATCGGCAGCACGCTCGCCTACTTCACTCTGCGGCTGATCTTCCTGGGTCCGAACCAGTTCACCGTCGTGCCGCAGCTCATGGCCGACCAGTTGCGCGCCGATTCGCTGGTCTCTGTGCCGCTGTTCATCCTGATGGGCGCTCTCATGACGGTGAGCGGCATCACTACCACCCTCGTCCGACTCCTCCTGATCCCCTTCGCCCGCACGCGCGGACCGCTCGGATACGTCAACGTGGCCGCGAACCTCGGAATGTCCGGCATGTCGGGCTCGTCAGTCGCAGACGCCGCAGCGACGAGCATGGTGCTCATCCGCCCGATGGTCAAGACCGGGTGGAAGCCCGCCGAAGCCGGAGCGTTGACGGCCGCCGCTGCGACCATCGGCCCGATCACGCCGCCCAGCATTCCTCTGGTGCTCATCGGCGGGCTCGCGTCACTGTCGATCGGACAGCTGTTCCTTGCGGGAATCGTCCCGGGCATCGCAATCGCGCTCGGCCTCATGGTCTGGGTCTACATCAGTTCGCGAAAGCGGCCGAAGGTCGATCCGAGAGAGGTCTTCGTCACCGCACGCACGAGCGCCACCCGCTCGGTGATGCAGGCGATCGTGGCGCTCGCCACCCCCCTCGTCGTGGTCGGCGGTCTTGTCACGGGAATCACGACGACGACCGAATCCGCCGCGATCGGATGCCTCGTCTCCCTCATCGCATTGTTCACGGTCTTCCGCCCACCGAGCTTTGCCGCGTTCCTCGAGGCGTTTCGGGAGGCCGCACTCAGCACCGCCGCGATCCTAATCACCCTGGCGGGAAGCGCTGGCATCAGCTGGATGCTTGCGATCGAAGGCGTCGGCGAGCAATTGGGCGACGGCCTGGAAGCGTTGTCGTTCTCGACCCTGCTGCTATGGCTCGTGATCATCGCCGGTTTGCTAATCCTCGGTCTGGTGCTCGAAGCGATCCCGGTGATCTTCATCCTTGCGCCCATCGTGTATCCGATTCTGCCGACGCTCGGCATCGACGCCATCCACTTCAGCATCGTGATGACGGTGGTGCTCATGATCGGTGCCTCTCACCGCCCGTCGGACTCAATCTCTTCGCCGTGTCGCGGACGGGAGGTGTGCCTCTGGACGGACTCCTGCGCGCCTCGTGGCCCTATGTGGCGGTCCTCACTGTGGTCGCGGTAATCCTCGCCCTCGTTCCTCAGATCTCGCTCTGGCTCCCCAACCTGCTCTTCCCCACTCCCTAAGGCCCGGCACCCGGCCGGGCACATCACTGGAAAGGAAAACCATGCGTTCAACGATGAAGTTGCTGGCCGCTTTCGGAGGCGTCGCGACACTGGCCGTGGTGGCCTCGGGTTGCGCCGGCGGCGAGACATCCTCGGCTGCCGCAGGAGACTGCGCCCCTGTCACACTGGAAGTCGCAGACTCTGCGCCCGACCAGGCCTGGGAGGACAACCTCGACGGCTGGTCGCAGCGCGTGAGCGACGGCACGGACGGCCGCATCACCGTGCGGATCATTCCCGGCGGTCAACTCGGCGGAGAGCTCGAGATGGTCGCGCAGGTCAAGCAGGGCAACCTTGCCATGACTCAGGTCGGCGCACCGGGCTTCACCGAGTTCACGCCCCTCTTCACCGCGTATCTCTTCGACGACGACAAGGTGATGGATTTCGCCACCAGCTACATCATGCAGAGTTGGAAGGATGCGATCCTCGAACGGGAGGGCATCCGCGTCCTCGCCGTCGAGTACGCCCCACCGCGGTGGATCACCTCGCAGACACCCATCGAATCCCCCGCCGATCTGTCTGGTCTGAAGATCCGCGTCCCCGAGATCCCGTCGCTGGTGGAAGCGTTCGAAGCGCTCGGTGCGACGCCGCTCGCGCTGCCGTGGCCCGACACCTACTACGCGCTTCAGACCGGCGCCGCAGACGGCCAGGAGAACTCCGCGGCAGTCACCGACAGCGGCAAGATCTACGAGGTTCAGGATTACCTCGCGAAGACCGACCACGCCCAGAACTTCCGCTATCTCCTCATCAACGAAGACACCTTCCAGGGCATCTGCGAAGGGGATCGCGAGGTGCTCGAGGGCGAGATTCCGCAGCTCGTCGCCGACCAGGAGGCCCAGCTGCGCGCCGAGAGTGACGAGTTGGTCCAGGGCTGGATCGACAGCGGCGCACTGCAGGTGACCGAACCTGACATCTCAGAGTTCGTCGAGATGGTCGGCGACGCGGGAAGCGATGTCGCCGAGGAGGCGTGGGTCCCCGGCGTCCTGGAGGAGATCCGGGCGGAGTACGGGCCCAACAGCTGACGAGTCGACGCACTCGACGGGCAACGTACGAGAAACGGGAGTGCGTTGCCCGTCTTCGCCGGGTGACACGGCATGACGCGATGCTCGATGGAGGCACGCACGTCGTTGGTGCGAGGTCCCTTTCATCCTGGATCAAGCCGGAGGCAAGTCAGTGAAGGAGGGCGAGATGATCGCGGACATCGATGCGCTGCGCAGTCTCGTAGCGGTCGTCGATAGCGGGTCGATCGGGGCAGCTGCGCGTGATCGCGGATTCAGTTCGGCCGCGATCTCGCGACAGCTCGCGCGACTCAACGGGCGACTCGGGATTCGTCTCTTCGACCGTGAGGGGCGTGGTATCCGTCCGCGGAGGATCGCCATCGAACTTGCGGATGAGGCTCGGACTATGCTGGCCCAGATAAGCCGCTTCGATAGGACGGTGCGGACGCTAACGTGCGCTTTCGTCGAGGATCACCCGTATCAGGAGGTAGACCGCATGAATGAACGTGAGAGGGATCTCCTTGCGGGAGTGCCGGATCGTCTGTACGTCGGTGGTGAGTGGGTTGAGGCCTCTGAGGGGCGCACTCTCGTGGTCCGCGATCCTGCGACCGGCGAAGTCGTCAAGGAGATCGCCAATGCCTCGCCGGCCGATGGGATGGCGGCCTTGGATGCAGCCGTGGAGGCGTTCCCGGTGTGGGCTGCCACTCCGGCTCGCGAGCGGGCCGAGATATTGCGGCGCGCGTTCGATCTGCTGATCGAACGCAAGGAGGAGTTCGCTCTGCTGATGACCATCGAGATGGGCAAGCCTCTCGCCGAAGCTCGAGGCGAGGTCGCCTATGGTGCGGAGTTCGTTCGGTGGTTCAGCGAAGAGACCGTGCGGGTGCAGGGTCGGTATGGTCCCAACCCGGAGGGGACCGGGCGGATGATCGTCTCGCAGCATCCGGTCGGTCCATGCTTCCTGGTGACGCCGTGGAACTTTCCGCTGGCCATGGCGACCCGCAAGATCGCCCCGGCGCTCGCGGCGGGGTGCACGGTGGTGATCAAACCGGCCGAGCTCGCTCCGCTGACGACTCTGTATTTCGCGAAGCTCCTCGAGGATGCCGGCGTGCCGGCAGGGGTAGTCAACGTGTTCACCACGTCGACATCGGCGGCGGTGTCCGAGCCGATCATCCGTGACCCGAGGCTCCGGAAGCTGTCCTTCACCGGTTCGACGCCGGTCGGGCAGCGGCTGCTCGAGCAGGCCGCATCCGGTGTGCTGCGCACGTCGATGGAGCTGGGCGGCAACGCGCCGTTCGTCGTGTTCGACGATGCCGATCTCGACAAGGCCGTCGATGGCGCCATCGCGGCCAAGTTCCGCAACATCGGGCAGGCGTGCACGGCCGCGAATCGGTTCATCGTGCATCGCGACGTCGTAGATGAGTTCTCACGGCGGGTCACCGAGCGGGTTCAGGCGATGAAGGTCGGCCGGGGCACGGAAGAGGGCGTCTCGATCGGCCCTCTCATCGATGACCGGGCTGTTGCCAAGGCTGCATCCCTGGTGCAGGACGCGGTCTCCCGCGGCGCGCGCGTGACCACGGGTGGCTCGGTGATAGAGAGCGCCGGGACCTTCTATGCCCCCACGGTGGTCGCCGATGTCCGCGAGGGCAGCGACATCCTGCGCGAAGAGATCTTCGGGCCCGTTCTCGCGATCATTCCTTTCGACTCGGAGGAGGACGCGGTCCGCATCGCCAACGACACGGAGTACGGACTGGTGTCGTATGTGTTCACCGAGAGCCTCTCGCGCGGGCAGCGCATGATCGAGCGGCTGGAGACGGGGATGATGGGGTTGAACGTGGGCGTGGTCTCCAACGCCGCTGCTCCGTTCGGGGGGTGGAAGATGTCCGGCCTTGGGCGAGAAGGCGGGGCAGAAGGTATCCACGAATACCTCCAGACCAAATACACGCTCACTCCCGTGCCCTGAGTCGCATGACAGCCACGTGGTCGGGCTGCGGGTAACGGCGTGGGTAAACCCGACGACATCGCGGACACCACGAGGTGCGTCTCCGAAACCTGCCGACCATCGGAACGACGGCGAAAGATCCTCGAAGTCGGTCCCTGAAATCGGATCCGGCAATAGTTCAAATCCCACCGTCACCGCCATGCGCAAGGCCTCGATATCCGCAGAATCACGCGGGAATCGGGGCCTTCGCCATTCGCCAATCGGCACGGTGACGGGCGCGCCCGAGACCGTCGACAGATACGGCCGCCTCGACGTGCTGGTGAACAACGCGGCAGCGCCGCAGGGCGATGATCGGGCAGACATCGAAGAGGTGCCGGTGTCGACATTCGACCGGGTCGTTGCCATCAACCTTCGCGGGACATACCTCATGTGTCTAGCTGCGGTCCCCGTGATGCGTCGACAGCGCTATGGGCGGATCATCAACATTGAGTCGATGGCCGGCGTCGAAGGCGGGGCTCCCGCTGACTCCGCGCCGGAGACGAAGGGCGTGACCGTCAGCACGATGTGAGGATCAGGTGGACGGTGTCGGCGAGACGCCCTGCTGGTGGTTATCGCGTTCACGCTCTGGCGGCGTAGATCCCGCGCGGATGCCGACGCGGTTCCGGGCACGGTGGCGGCGGGTTTCTACGGGGTGATGGGCGGATTCACGACGATGGTCGCCAACGCCGCTGGACCCGTGATGTCGATGTACTTCCTCGCCGCTCGGCTTCCGGTTCACGTGTTTCTCGGCACTGCGGCGCGGTTTTTTGCGGCCGTGAATGTCGCGAAGGTTCCGTTCTCGATCGGCCTCGGGCTCATCACACCGCAAGGCCTGCTGATCGATCTGATCCTCGTGCCCGCGGTCGTCCTCGGTGCGCTCGTGGGCCGCCAGATCGCATCCGCCATCAGCCAACGCGTGTTCGAGTACCTGGTGATCGCCCTCACGATCATCGGAGCCGTATACCTGCTCATCTGATGCATAGTCATGGACGGGGAACATGCCGTGCCGGTGTGGCATCCGCGTCGAACTCGCGTGACAGATTGTCGATCGGTCGGTCCTGACCGGTGACCTAACCTGACGACATGGCAGAACTCGACCTCCCGACCATCCCTCACTGGATCGACGGCGCACCGACGGCGTCTAGATCCGGGCGCACGGCACCGGTCTTCAACCCCGCCACCGGCGTGGTCGCGGCTAACGTCGCGCTGGCCGACCAGACGGAAACTGACGCTGCCATTGCATCAGCGCGACGTGGCTTCGAAGAATGGTCGACGTGGTCGGTCGCCAAGCGGCAGGGCGTGCTCTTCGCCTTCCGTGAATTGCTCAACGCGCGAAAGCCGGAGCTGGCGGCGATCATCACCGCCGAGCACGGCAAAGTGCTCCCCGACGCGATGGGTGAAATCCTTCGCGGCCAGGAAGTCGTGGAACTTGCCACCGGCTTCCCGCACCTGATCAAGGGCGCCTACTCAGAGAACGCTTCCAGCGGAATCGACGTCTACTCCCTCAAGCAGCCGCTGGGCGTCGTCGGCATCATCAGCCCCTTCAACTTCCCCGCGATGGTCCCGCTGTGGTTCGCCCCCGTCGCCATCGCAGCGGGCAACGCCGTCGTCCTCAAGCCCAGCGAGAAGGATCCGTCGGCCGCGCTCTGGCTCGCAGGGTTGTGGAAGGAAGCGGGCCTGCCCGATGGCGCGTTCACCGTCCTGCAGGGTGACAAGCTCGCTGTCGACGGGCTCCTGAACTCGCCGGTGGTCGAGTCGATCAGCTTCGTCGGCTCGACGCCGATCGCGCAGTACATCTACGAGACCGCCGCCCGCAACGGCAAGCGCGTTCAAGCGCTGGGTGGCGCCAAGAACCACATGCTCGTACTGCCGGATGCCGATCTCGACCTCGTCGCCGACCAGGCTGTCAACGCCGGCTACGGCGCCGCGGGCGAGCGGTGCATGGCCATCAGCGTGGTCCTCGCGGTAGAGCCGGTCGCCGATGAGCTCATCGCGAAGATCTCGGATCGCATCGCGAAGCTCACCGTCGGCAACGGAGCGCAGACCGGAGACGCCGAACCCGACATGGGGCCGCTCATCAGCGACCAGCACCGCCAGAAGGTGGCTGGGTACGTCGACATCGCCGAGGCTGATGGCGCGACGATCGTCGTTGACGGCCGCTCGCTGGTCGTCGACGGTCACGAGGACGGGTTCTTCTTCGGACCGACCCTCATCGATGGCCTTCCCACCACCAGCCGCGCCTACACGGAAGAGATCTTCGGTCCCGTCCTGTCGATCGTGCGGGTCGAGAGCTTCGATGAGGGAGTCGCGCTGATCAACTCGGGCGAGTTCGGAAACGGGACCGCCATCTTCACGAACGACGGTGGCGCCGCCCGGCGATTCCAGAGCGAAGTCCAGGTCGGCATGATCGGCATCAACGTGCCGATCCCCGTGCCGGTCGCGTACCACTCGTTCGGCGGATGGAAGAAGTCGCTGTTCGGTGATGCCAAGGCTTACGGCGTTCACGGGTTCGACTTCTTCACGCGCGAGAAGGCGGTCACCGCGCGATGGCTCGACCCGGCTACCCACGGCGGGATCAACCTGGGCTTCCCGCAGAACACCTGACGCGCGTCCGGCCCTTAGCGGGCGGCTGGGGAGAGTTCCAGCGCTGCCCACAGCTGAGCGCGACCGCTGAAGCTCGATAGGTCCAGGTTCAGCACGTCCCCGAGCTCGTCGATGCGGGCGCGCAGCGTGTGTCGGTGGATGTCGAGAGCGCGAGCGGCCGGATCCCACGCGGTGTTGGCTGCGAACCAGGCCCGCGCAGCTGCGAGGAGGCGCTCGCGGTGATCCTCGGGCAGGTGATCCAGCGGTGCGAGCATGCGACGGGCGACGAGTTGACCGCCGCTGGTTCGCAGCATGCCGATCACGCCGCGGTCGGCAATCGCTGAGAACTCGACGACGCCAGGCGCACGGGCCTGCTCGGCGGCGTGAGCTGCCTCGTCCAGCGCGCGGCTCAGGCCAGCCCACCGGTCAAGGTCGGCGAACCCTGCGGCGGTGTCATGCTTGCGCAGCAGGTCTGCGACTCCCACGAGTGCTTCGCGGGAGGCCAGGATCAGCAGATCCTCCGAGCGTTCGGCGAAGAACAGTGCACCCGGCTCGGCCGTCGCGGCAAGCTCGAGCTCGTCGAGAAGCGACTGACTACCGGTGAAACCGATCACCTGACCGGCCAGAAGGGGCGGTGCCGGCATCCGTCCCCACAGCGCCGTCGCGGAGCGCGCAGCTTCGTCAGTGCGGCCAGCCAGGAGCAGCTCGATGACTCCGGTACGCACGCGCAGGCGCGCATCCGAGACGGCGCGCTGTTGCTCCAGCGCGATGCTTGCCAGGGCGATGACCGACTCGACGAGATCGCTGTGGGCGGAGTCCAGTGGGGTGTCAGCCCCGACGGCGAGCACGCCGCCCAGGCGCCCGCTTTGGCCAATCGTCTGCAGCGTCGCGGCGAGGGGCTCGGTGATGCGAACGCTCGCCGGCTTCGACTTGCGAAGCAGCATCCGAGACTGCTCTTGGACCGCGGAGTCCACGGATGCCGGAACCTCCGCGATTCCAGGGAGGCTGAGCGGTCTTCCTGCGGCGTCGAAGAGCGCGACCCACGTGCCGAGCCGCGATGAGAGGGTCCGCAGGATCGCCCGGAGCCCGTCTTTGCGCACAGCTGCCCTCGCCAGTGCTCGCTGCGACTCCAGCGTCCACGACAGCCTCGCGCTCCGGTCGGCGGCTTCGGCATCCGCGACGTGTCGGATGATGCCGATGAACGGCGTCGTGCCGGGCACCTCGATGAGCGGGATCTCGTGGCGCTCGCAGGCCGCCGCGAGTTCGGCGGGCACCGCCGCATGGATGACGTCAATCGCAAATCCCAAGCCCGCCACTCCGCGCTGCTGGAGCCGGAAGCAGTAAGCCTCGGGAGAGGTCGAGCCCGGTCCGGTGAATTGCCCGCCGTCGGTCAGGAGGAGCTGCCCGGGTTCGAGCCACGGCGTGGGGTCGGGCAGGTCCGAGTTGTGGACCCAGGAAATGGCGCGGTCGAGGTGATCAGCATCGAGATCACCCACGGCGCGCAGGCCGAACGCTCGAACTGCCAGAAGGGAGCGCAGCGTGGTCGGAATCGTCGTGCCAATCTGTCGATCGAAGAGTGTGCGGTACGACAATTGTGAACTATGCGAGCTGGTTCGGCGGAGCACACTAGGGGGCATGGCTCTCACTCCTGACGACACGAACGCGAGCATCAGCGAGCGCGACCGATCGAGCGTCTTCCACTCCTGGTCCGCACAGCGCTCCCTTGCTCCTCTGCCGCTTGCCGGTGGTAGCGGGAGCGAGGTCTGGGACGTCGATGGTCGCCGCTACCTCGACTTCTCGAGCCAGCTCGTCAACGTGAACATCGGCCACCAGCATCCGCGGGTCGTCGAGGCCATCCAGAAGCAGGCAGCGCAACTCACGACAGTCGCACCGGCTCACGCGAACGCCACTCGTGCGCGCGCCGCCGAGTTGATCCTGGAGCGTGCACCGGAGGGCTTCACCAAGGTGTTCTTCACCAACGGTGGGGCCGACGCCAACGAGAACGCGATCCGCATGGCACGGCTGGTCACCGGGCGCGACAAGGTCATCTCGACATACCGCTCGTACCACGGCAACACGGGCGCGGCGATCGTGGCCACCGGCGACTGGCGTCGGATCCCCAACGAGTTCTCGCGCGGCCACGTGCACATCTTCGGGCCCTACCTCTATCGGACGGAGTTCTGGGCGACCACTCCCGAACAGGAGAGCGAGCGAGCACTACGGCACCTCGAACGAACCATCCAGGCCGAGGGCTCCGACTCCGTTGCCGCGATTCTGCTTGAGACGATCCCCGGAACCGCCGGCGTGCTCGTTCCGCCGCCCGGATACCTCGCCGGAGTCCGCGAGATCGCCGACCACTACGGCATCGTCTTCATCCTCGATGAGGTGATGGCAGGCTTCGCGCGCGCCGGCGAGTGGTTCGCGTTCGACGCTTTCGACGTGACGCCCGACCTCATCACGTTCGCGAAGGGTGTGAACTCCGGCTACGTGCCGCTGGGTGGAGTGGTCATCTCGGATGAGATCGCGCGCACGTTCGATGACCGGGTCTTCCCCGGCGGCCTCACGTATTCCGGTCATCCGCTTGCTGCCGCCTCAGCCGTCGCGACGATCGAGGCGATGGCCGACGAGAACATCGTGGAACACGCGGCCCGCATGGGCACCGACATCTTGGGCCCGCGCCTGCGCGAGATCGCCGAGCGTCATGCCGTGGTGGGCGAGGTGCGGGGGCGCGGCGTCTTCTGGGCCGTTGAACTCGTTGCCGACCGGCAGACGCGCGAACCCCTCGGGGCCGAGCGCATGGCGGCGCTCAAGAAGGACCTTCTCGACCAGGGCCTCCTCGGGTTCTTCGCCGAGAACCGCCTCCACGTCGTGCCACCGGCTGTCGTCACCGAATCGGAACTGGACCGAGGCCTCACGATCATCGACGCGGCGCTAGGTCGCCTCGGCTGAGGATGCCGCGATGACCACCCTCGAACCCTTCCAGCCGCTCGTTGTGGCGGATCTGGGCGTCGCGGGCACTCCAGTTTCCGACGATCTTCGACTCGAGGGAGAGCCCAGCACGGGCTTCGTCGATGTTGCAGTGGTCGGTGGCACCACGGTCGGGATTTGGGAGATGACTGCCGGCTCGATGCGGGACATCGAGGCTGACGAGGTGTTCGTCGTCGTTTCGGGCGAGGCGACCGTGGAACTCATCGAGGAGCACGGGCGGGTCGACCGGACGATCGAGCTGCGCGCCGGGTCTCTGTGTCGACTCGAGTCAGGAATGCGGACGCGGTGGCACGTGCCCACGGTCCTTCGAAAGGTCTACATCGTGCCAGATCTCGAACCGGAACCATGACCCGCCTCGCGACTGCGGGTGGGACCCAGACCACCAACGAAAGAGGATGCCCATGAGCGCGACCACCGCATACGGCCATGAGATCCGCACTGACCTCGGCACCATCCGCGGCGCGTTGGCGGAGGCATCCACCACCCCGTTTTGGCTCGACGATCCTGACCGTCCCGCCCCACGCGGTGCAGTCTCTGGCCGGGTGTCCACCGATCTGCTCGTGGTGGGCGGGGGGTTCGCCGGGCTCTGGACAGCACTGATCGCCAAAGAGCGTGACCCGAAGCGGCGCGTCGTCCTGGTCGAGGGAAACCGTATCGGCTGGGCCGCGAGTGGTCGAAACGGCGGCTTCTGCGAAGCGAGCCTCACTCACGGATGGGAGAACGGGGAGCTGCATTTCGCTGACGAGATGCCGGTGCTGAACCGCCTCGCTGACGAGAACTTCGCTGGGATCCGCGCAGCGATCCAGCGCTACGGGATCGACGCCGAATGGGAGGAGACCGGTGTCCTGACGGTGGCCACCGAGCCGCACCAGATCGGCTGGCTCCGGGAAGCTGCCGATCGCTCCCCGAGCGAGACGTTCCTGGAGGGCGAGAGCCTTCGTGAGAAGGGGAACTCCCCGCTCTACCGCGCGGGACTGTTCGGAACGGATGGCGTCGCCTATGTGAACCCCGCCAAGCTCGCGTGGGGGCTCGCGGCGGCTGCCGAAGATCACGGTGTCGAGATCTACGAGCGGACGCGGGTGACTCGCCTTCGCCCCGATGGCGTAGGCATGGTCGCCGAAACCGCACAGGGCGAGATTCGTGCGAACCGGGTGGCCCTTGCCACCAACGTCTTCTCGTCATTGCTGCCCGAACTGCGGCTGTTCACGGTGCCGATCTACGACTACGTGCTCATGACGGAGCCGCTGAGCGCCGACCAGCTCGCCGCGATCGGCTGGACCGAGCGTCACGGCATCACCGATTCGTCGCGTGAGTTCCACTACTACCGAAAATCGTCTGACAACCGGATTCTGTTCGGCGGGTATGACGCGGTCTACCACCGCGGCAGGCGCGTCAGAGCGGCGCAGGATCAACGCCCCGAGACCTTTGAGCGACTCGCTGATCACTTCTACGGCACGTTCCCGCAGCTGTCCGGCATCCGGTTCTCGCACAAGTGGGGTGGTGCGATCGACATGTCCACCCAGCTCGTCGCGTTCCACGGGTCGGCTCGCGGCGGGCGCGTCGCCTATAGCGCCGGGTACACGGGGCTCGGTGTCGGAGCAACGCGGTTCGGTGCAGAGGTCATGCTCGACCTGCTCGAGGGACGCGATACCGAGCGCACGAGGCTGAAGATGTCGCGCAAGCTCCCCATCCCGATTCCGCCCGAGCCGCTGGCCTACCCGCTGATCCAGATGATGCGCCGAGCCGTTGCCAAGTCGGACCGAAACGGCGGGAAAGACGGTCCGTTGCTGAAGCTTGCCGGACTGTTCGGCGTGGGCTTCGACTCCTGACGTCGGGCGGGGAGAAGCCCTCTCGGGGCGGACGGGGCGTCGCGAAAAAGTTCAACTGTTTTGTGACGGTCGTCGAAAAACTCTTGACAGACGGCACGTACCGTCGCACTATGGCTGCGACGGTACGACGCGGTGCCGCTGGCGTGAACCAGGGCCAGTACTGCACCGGTGGAACCGCTCTCACCCCTGTTCGCCAACGAGAGGCCTCCGATGAAGAAGAGTCTTGCAACACTCGGCGCGCTTGCCGCCGCAGCCCTGTTCCTTTCCGGATGCACCGACTCCGGTGCGGCCCCGGAACCGACCGAAACCATGACCGAGGGAACCGGGGAGCTGACCACGGTCCGCGTCGCCGCGCTCCCGATCGCCGAGACCTGAACGTCGCTGATCTCGAGGAGTTGGCCTCTCTTGCGGTCGGATACGGGGTCTTGGACGCTGAGCCGAACTTCGACACACTCATCCAGGAGCAGTAACGGATGGCGGAAGGGATGCCGCTCACCGGCGGCATCCCTTCCGCGTCCCCGCCCCCTGACTGAGCTACCCGAAGGACAACCATGGCTACCGCCACCGCTCCGGCCCCGACCCGGAGGCGCCGGAGCGCAAACGCAGCGCGATCGGCCCGCAAGATCGGCCTCGGCCTTCTCGGCATCCTGGGCATGCTCGCCACCTGGCAGCTCATCCCGACGCTGGGAATCGTCAACCCGCAGTATCTGCCGTACGCCACGGAAACGCTCGCCAACCTCTTCGGCGAGATGCGAGACCTCGAGTTCTGGCGAAACGTCGGCCGCACCCTGAGTCTGTGGGGCACGGGCCTTGCGATCGCCACCGTCGCCGCAATCGTGCTCGGAACCCTCGTCGGGCTCTCCCGCTTTCTTCGCAAGGCGACCCACACGACCGTGGAGTTCCTGCGCCCGATCCCATCGGTGGCGCTGATTCCGGTCGCGATCCTGATCTTCGGACTGCAGCCCCAGGCAGGACTCGTGATCATCGTCTACGCCACCTTCTGGCAGGTGTTCGTGCAGGTGCTCTACGGGGTCGCCGACATCGACACCGTCGCCCGCGACACCGCGCGCAGCTATGGCCTCTCGACCTTGTCGCAGTTCCGCAGCCTCATCTTTCCGACGTCGCTGCCCTACCTCATGACGGGTCTGCGTCTGGGAGCAGCTGTCGCCCTCATCCTGACGATCACGGCAGAGCTCGTGATCGGCATCCCCGGTATCGGGAGCCAGATCACTACCGCACTCACGGTCGGTGACTGGCTCACCGTGTACACCTACGTCCTCGTCTCTGGAATCCTCGGCCTCATCGTCAATCTGCTCTTCCGGTTCATCGAGCGTCACGCGCTGTCGTGGCATCAGTCAGTGCGCGGGGAGGAAGTGCTGTGACCCTCTACACGACGACCGTCGTCACCCCGCCGCCCGCTCGCCGACGCTGGAAGGGCTTTCTGATCCAGGTCGGCTACGCCATCGGTTTTCCGATCGTCCTCATCGTCGCGTGGGCGATCTGGACGGGGATCTCGCCTCAGAAGTTCTTCCCACCGCCCCTGACGATCCTGGAAGCGTTCGTCGACACGTGGATCGGGCCGGCATTCTTCACCGACGTCATTCCGAGCCTGTATCGCCTCGCGCTCGGCATCATCCTCTCGATCGTCATCGGCATCGCCGCGGGAACACTCATCGGACTCGTCCGGTGGCTGCGGGAGCTTCTCGAGCCGACGCTCGAGTTCTTCCGCGCCATTCCCCCGCCGGTGATCATCGCGCCAGTTCTCATCATCTTCGGCATCGGGGATGACGCGCGAGTGATCATCATCGTCGCCGGCTCGATCTGGCCGATCCTGCTGAACACGATCGAGGGAGTGCGGGCCACCGATTCGGTGATGACAGAGACTGCTCAGTCGTTCGCCCTCACCCGATGGGAGCGGCTCCGATATCTCGTCTTGCCGTCCGCGAGCCCGCGGATCATGGCTGGCGTGCGGCAGTCCCTGTCGGTGGCGCTGCTGCTGATGGTGATCTCCGAGCTGTTCAACAACGCGTCCGGGCTCGGATACAAGATCAAGTACTTCCAGACGAACTATCTGATCGCCGAGATGTGGAGCGGCGTGCTGTTGCTGGGTCTGATCGGCGTGCTGCTTGCCACTCTGTTCGGCCTGGTCGAGCGGCGGGTGCTGCGGTGGTATCACGGAATCAAGGAGGTGGAGCGTGCCTGACACGTTGCTCAAGGTCGAGAACCTGAAGAAGACGTACGAGTCATCGACCGGAATCGTCGAGGCTATCGGCGACATCAGCTTTGCGATGCACCAGGGCGAGCTGGTGTGCATCGTCGGACCGTCCGGTTGCGGGAAGACGACGCTGCTCAAGTGTGTCGCGGGTCTGCTGCGACCCACCGCCGGCGTCATCGAACTCGACGGGCAGCCAGTGACCGATCCGCCCGAGAACATGGCGCTGGTGTTCCAGGAGTATGGCCGCTCGCTGTATCCGTGGTTGACGGTGCGCGGCAACGTCGAACTCCCGCTGCGGCACAAGAAGCTCTCGCGCGCCGAGCGGGATCGGCTCATCGACGACGCTCTGCACGCGGTGGGCCTCGACCACGCTGCGAAGAGCTATCCGTGGCAACTCTCGGGCGGGATGCAGCAGCGCGTCGCGATCGCCCGCGCCGTCGCTTACCAGCCCGAGGTTCTCATCATGGACGAGCCGTTCGCCGCGGTGGATGCCCAGACGCGCGCCGACCTCGAAGACCTGGTACGCACGCTTCATCGCGAGCGCGGGATGTCGATCCTGTTCGTGACGCACGACATCGATGAGTCTGTCTACCTCGGCGAGCGGGTCGTCGTGCTCTCGAAGTCGCCCACATGGGTGCAAGAGGATCTGCACATCGATCTCCCCGAGGACCGCGACCAGATCACCACCCGCGCGATGCCGCGCTTCACCGAGCTACGCACCCACGTGTACGAGCAGATCCAGCGCGCCAAGCGCGGCGAGGCCGTGCGGGCGCAGGGATGAGTACCGCGTCGTCGCCGCTTCTCGGCAGTCGATCTCCGCGCGAGCTGGCGCTGGCGCTGCTGGGTGAGTATGTGCTCGATGACCCGGACACGTGGGTGCGTGCGGGACTGTTCATCGAGGTACTCGAGGGGGCCGGCATCCAGCCCCCGGCGACACGCGCGGCGCTGGACCGTCTGGAGCAGAACGGCATCCTGCGTCGAGAGCGGCACGGGCGTGAAGTGTCGTTCGTCCTGACCACCGAGGGTGCGGCGATGCTCACCGAGGCAGGCGAGCGTGTGCGCAACCCGCAGCCGCTGCATGCTGATGGCGACGGTTGGACTCTCGCGACGTTCAGCGTTCCCGAGGGGCAACGGAGGCTGCGCCATCGGCTGCGCTCCACGCTGACCTGGGAGGGATTCGCCCCGCTCCGCGACGGCCTTTGGATCGCACCGGGAGTGGTCGACCTGCAGCGAGTCCTTGCGAGTCTGCTCCCTGAACTTGGCACCGGCCTGGTCGCGTTTCACGCGCGCGAACTCGACGGCTTCCCGATCGCGGATGCCGTGAGAACAGCGTGGGACATCGACGCTATCCACGCCGCGCACGTGGGCTTCATCGATGCCTGGTCGGACTCCGCCGTCGCAGATGCGTCAACTGCACTCTCGATGCGGGTAATGCTCGTCGCGGACTGGCTCGCCCTCGTCCGCACCGACCCGGGGCTCCCGCGAAACCTGCTCGAGCCGGAATGGCCTGCTGATCGCTCGCTCAGGCTGTACCTGCGCCTCCGAGATGAGACCGCCGCTCCCGCTGCGCGGGAATTCGCCCGCCAGGCCCCGGCCGCAGGCGGGCTGGCCGAACCCGCTATCCGCTGACCCCGCAGCCAGGATCAGCTGCTGCTGCACCGACATGGCGATGGCGAGAAGAAGCGGATTCTCGCCAGGCGGTGACAAGCGAAGGGTTCCAGGAACCAAATCGCAGGGATGACGTACCCCCGCCGGAGACGCGGTTCGCAGGATTCCTGGACCGGCGGATGATCTACTGGCCCAGTGGCTGACGATGAACTCGCTGAGTCCTCCGACTACGCGAGGTTCGAGACCCATGATCGGCGGCGGCGCCTGTCGCGGCGCTCGCTCGTCTGGATCGTCATCGCGGTAATTCTGGCGGTTCCGGCTGCGATGCTGCCACACCTGGATGCGCTGGCCGGGGGCATGATCCCTATCGCGCAGTCGCTGCTTCCGGCGGGAGCGCTCGGACTTCTCGTGATCGCGGTCGTCGCGGCAGTCTCACGAGCCTGGATCGGGGCCACCGTCCTCGTGGCCGGCGCCGTGCTTTCGGTGGTTCCGGTGCTCACCCCCGTCCGCGCAGCCGAGTGCACGGCGTCGACGCCGCTGACCGTGCTGTCGTTCAACGCGAAGTTCGCCGGTGCGGATCCGGGTCAGCTCGCCGACCTGATCCGGGACGCGGGAGCCGACGTCGTGGTCCTCGTCGAAACTGATGAGCACCTGATCAACCAGATCCTGGACGGCGAGGGTCTCGCCGAAACCCTTCCTCACCGGACGAAACAGGTCAGCACCAACGCCTACAAGGGAAGCGTGGTCCTCTCTGCCCATCCACTCAGCGCCGAGGAAGACATCCCTGGGAGCGTGTTCGAGCAGGTGAGCGCGGTTGCGACGCTTCCGGACGGGACGGCAGTACGGGTGGCGGCCGTGCACCCGCCGCCACCGGTCGGCCAGCCCGAAGACTGGTACGAGGCTGTCACCGCAATCGATGAGTGGATCCAGGCCACGAGCGATCCGCGTCTGGTCGTCGCAGGCGACTTCAACTCGTCGTTCTCCCACCCCGTCTTCCGGCGATTGACCGCCGACCTCGCAACAGCGGCTCAGGCGGCGGGCCCGATCCCGTGGCCGACGTGGCCGCAGGAGAAGCCGGTGCCGGCGTTCACGGCCATCGATCACGTTCTCGCCCGCGGCGCCGTTCCCAGGGGCTGGGCAAGCGCCTACATCGAGGGAAGCGACCACCGGGCAGTCATCGCGAACTGGGCCCTTTGTGACTCCGCCCGAGGCGTCAGCGGCTGAGCGAAGCGAAGCGGCGGATCGACAGCGGAACGAACACGACCAGCATCACGATGGTGATCAGCAGCACATAGACCACCGGATGCTGCAACGGCCAGGCGTCAGTTGCCGCACTGCCGCTGGGCGCGTTGCCGAACAATTCTCGGGCCGCTTGTACGAGGGCCGAAACCGGGTTCCACTCGGCGATCACCCGGAGCGGGCCCGGCAGGTTCTCGCTCGGCACGAACGCGTTCGAGATGAAGGTCAGGGGGAACAGGATGAGGAATGAGGCGTTGTTGATGACCTCGGGGCTGCGCACGATCAGCCCGAGGAACGCCAGCACCCACGACAGCGCGTAGGCGAAGACCAGCAGCAGCCCGACCCCAGCCAAGAACTCGAGGGGCGAAGACTCGACCCGCCACCCCACGACGAGGCCGGTGAGCATCATGACGATCAGGGAGAGAACGTTGATGACGAGGTCGCCGACCGTCCGCCCGATCAGCACCGCCGACCCGCTCATCGGCAGGGTGCGGAAGCGGTCGATGATGCCGTCTTTGAGGTCCTGGGCCATCGCCGAGCCCGAGTATGTTGAGCCGAACACGATGGTCTGCGCGAAGATCCCCGCCATGAGGAACGAGGTATAGCTCTCTCCCGGTACCTGAATCGACGAGCCGAAGACGAACGTGAACAACAGCACGAACATGATCGGCTGAATGAGGGTGAAGATCAGGATGTCGGGAACCCTGGTCAGTTTCTTCACGTTGCGCCAGGTGGTGACGTAGCCGTCCGAGAGGAATCGACTGAACGCCGTACCGGGTCCCGGCTGCAGAGTCTTGCTCGACGCTCCCGTGGTGCGCGCAGTGCCGGTGCTCATGCCGCCTCCTCCTCATCCCCAGCCTGCTCAGCGGCATGACCCGTGAGCTGCAGGAAGACGTCGTCCAATGTCGGCCTGCGCATTCCGGCGTCGTGCAGTTCGACCGCTGCCGCAGCAGTGTCGGTCATGATGCGCGAGAGCGCGTCTGCTCCGTTGCTGACCGGCACCACCAGGCCGCGGGCCCCGTCCGACGCGACCGGCCCCGAGCCGTAGCGCGAGAGGATCTCGCGCATCGCGTCGGCGTCGCTTTCGCTCACGAGGCTCACCGCGATCCGCTGGCCACCGACCGAGGACTTCAGCTCGTCAGCGGTGCCCTTCGCGATCACGCGTCCGTTGTCGATGATCGAGATCGAGTCGGCGAGGCGGTCTGCCTCCTCCAGGTACTGCGTGGTCAGGAGCACTGTCGTGCCGCCGGCGACGAGCGTCTCGATCACGTCCCACAGCGCGAGACGACTGCGCGGGTCGAGCCCCGTCGTCGGTTCATCGAGGAAGAGGACCGGCGGGTTGATGACGAGCGCGCCGGCCAGGTCGATGCGGCGCCGCATCCCACCCGAGAATCCCTTTACCGGTCGATTCTGGGCATCCACCAGGTCGAACAGCTCGATGAGCTCACGCGCCCGCTGCGCCGCCCGGCGCCGCCCGAGGTGGTACAGCATCCCGACCATGAAGAGGTTCTCGAACCCGGTGAGGTTCTCGTCGACCGCAGCGTATTGACCGCTCGCGCCACTCATCCGACGGATCTGCTGCGGGTCGGCGAGCACGTCTACGCCGTCGATCGTGGCCGACCCGGCATCCGGGCGGATGAGCGTCGTCAGCACCTTGACCGTCGTTGTTTTGCCCGCGCCGTTCGGCCCGAGCAACGCCGCGACGGTTCCCTCGGGCACCGACAGGTCGAGCCCGTCGAGAGCGCGGACGACCGGCGCGCCCCGCGGATGGTAGGTCTTGACGAGCCCGCTCGCCTCGATGAAAGCCATGGCACGGATCGTAGCGGTGCGCGGTGACATCGGAGGCCGGTGGCTCGTCGCATCTCGGGCGAGCGCAGTGCGGGCGCGCCCGCCCGGGTCACGGCTCGAGCACGACCTTGATGCATCCGTCGTCCTTCTTCTGGAACGTCTCGTAGAGCGCGGGAGCGTCCGAGAGGGGTGCGCGATGGGTGACGAGGTCCATGACGCCCAGCGGGTCTTGCGGGTCCTCGACGAGCGGAAGCAGATCGTCGGTCCAGCGCTTCACGTTGCACTGACCCATCCGCAGTGACAGCTGCTTGTCGAACATCGTCTTCATCGGCAGGATGTCGGCGTCTCCCGCGTACACACCCGAGAGCGAGACGGTGCCGCCCCGGCGGACGACATCGATGGATGCGTAGGCCGATGCGAGCCGGTCCATCCCTGCCTTCTGCATGAAGGCCCGGGCCACGGGATCGGGCAACAGGCCCGTGGCGTGCTGGGCGAACTCCACGACGGAGTCGCCGTGAGCCTCCATTCCGACAGCATCGACCACGGCATCCGCGCCTCGCCCCTCGGTGAGATCCCGCAGGAGTGCCACGACGTCATCGTCGAGGTCGTACGTCAGCACGCCGTGGCGCTCCGCCATGGCGCGCCGCTCGGCAACAGGGTCGACAGCGAGCACGCGGTAGCCGCGATGGACCCCGACCCTGGCCGCGAACTGGCCGACCGGACCCAGTCCCATGACCACGAGGGTGCCACCGTCGGGCACGGCGGCGTACTCCACGCCCTGCCACGCGGTGGGGAGGATGTCGCTGAGAAAGAGGTACCGGTCATCGGGGAGCTCGGAGCCGACCCGGATGTGGTTGTAGTCGGCCAGCGGAACCCGCAGGTACTCCGCCTGACCCCCAGGAACCTGACCGTAGAGCTTCGTGTAGCCGAACAGGGCAGCTCCGCTGTTGTACTCGGTCACCTGCGTTGTCTCGCACTGCGACTGCAGACCCCGGCGGCACATGAAGCAGTGGCCACAGGAGATGGTGAAGGGCACCACGACCCGGTCGCCGACCGCCAGCTGCGTGACCTCATCGCCCACCGCCACGACGACGCCCATCGGTTCGTGGCCCAGGATGTCGCCCCGGTCGATGAACGGCCCGAGCAGCTCATACAGGTGCAGGTCGGAGCCGCAGATCGCGGTCGAGGTGATCTGCACGATTGCGTCGGTCGGTGCCTCGATGCGCGGATCGGGAACCTCGTCGACACTCAGTTCCCGCCTACCCTGCCAGGTCAATGCCTTCATCGGTGCATCCTCTCGTCGTCGTCCAGACAGCGTTCGTTGTCCGTGGAGCCGACGCTAGGTCGCAGTCACACGCCCGCCGAGGGGCTTGCCGGGTTGGGAAAGCCGAGGTACGGCCCCACGGCCGCGGAGTGTCCCGCATGATGGATGCATGGCTGAGCCGGTGACGTCCCAGCGGATACTCGAGCACGTCCAGAGGCTCGGCGAGGAGCATCCGCCGATCGAACTGGACTCCGTCGACCGCGGCATCCGTGACCCGCGTGCCGTGGCCGAGCGGTACGGACACGTCATCGACTACCTCGCGCGGGTCGAGCTCGAGGTCGACCGCAACGTGCTCGAACTGCTCGTGCTGTTGCCCGATGTCAGCGAGGTCGACCGGATGTTCTACGCCGACGTGTGGCAGCCCCAGGAGATTCAGCACGGTCTGATCCTCGATCGGCTGCAGCAGGACCTCGGGCGTGCCGCCGCGGAGCCCGTGCTCGACGTGTCGTACAAGATGCGGATCATGGGCGCGCTCGCACACTTCTCCGCGATCCAAGACATCGCGCGGCTGCTCTACTACCTGACCGGCGCCAGCACCGAGCGGCAGGCGGTGCTCGCCTACAACACGATCCACAGCGGGATGACCGAGCTCGGTGAGACCGCGATCGCCGAGACGATCATCGCGCCCATCCGTCGCCAAGAACCCGGCCATTTCGCGTTCTACCGGATGAGCGCGACCGAACTCGTGCGCTCCGGGGCGCTGCGGCCGTGGCAGCTCTACCTCGCCCGCGTCCTGCGCGAGAAGACCTACAACCTCGTCGGAACGAACGGGCAGGACCGCTACCGCGCGCAGATGGGCGGCGTCGTCACCGCCCTGGGCTTCGACACCGACCTCGACAAGTACGCCCGCGAGGTCGGCCGCATCGAAGCACAGCTGCTGTGGGCGCACGAGCAGGGCATGGACTTCCCGCCGTACGTCATGCGGGCACTGCGCGAAAGCATCGACCTCTACCGTGAGCGGGGATTCGGCGACGCCGCGTGAAGCCACGGATGCCGACAGCGTCGTAACCTGACAGCGCGGCCGGATGCGGCATCCGACCTGGGACGGAGCTGACATGCAATTCGGACTGCACATCGCTGACTTCACCTTCGACAGCGGGCCGGCCGAGCTCGGTCCGACCCTCGCGCGGCACGTCAAGCACGCCGAGGATGCCGGCATCCAGCGGATCACGGTCATGGACCACTTCTGGCAGTTGCCCGGCATCGGCCCCTTCGAGCACGAGATGCTCGAGGCCTACGCGACGCTGGGATTCCTTGCCGCGCACACGCGGAAGGCGATGCTGCACGTCTTGGTCACGGGCGTCATCTATCGGCATCCGGCCCTGCTCGCCAAGCAGGTGAGCACCCTCAACGTGCTCTCGGGTGGCCGCGTCGGGCTCGGCATCGGCGCCGGCTGGAACGAGCAGGAGTGCGTCGGCCTCGGATTCCCGTTCTCACCTGTCGCGCAGCGCTTTCGCGAGCTGGAAGAGACGATCCAGATCTGCCGGCAGATGTGGTCGGAGTCCGAAGAGCCCTACGACGGGGCGATCTGGCAGCTCGGACGCACGCTGAACTCGCCGCAGAACGTCACGAAGCCGATGCTCATGATCGGCGGTGGGGGCGAGAAGAAAACCCTCAAGCTCGTCGCTCAGTACGCCGATGCCTGCAACCTGAGCGCCCTGGCTGGTGTGCCCACCGGGAAGCTCGACGTGCTGCGGGCGCACTGCGACGATGTCGGGCGCGACTACGACACCGTCGAGAAGACCGCCATGATCGGCGTGAACCCCGAATCGACGGTGGACGGCGTCGCCGACCAGGTGCGGGCGCTGGGGGAGGCGGGCTTCACGACGACGTACGTCTTCTCTGTCGGCATCCGTCAGCCTGAGAAGGTCGTCGACCTGATCGCAGGCGTTGCCGCGCAGGTGTAGCGCGCCCGTTCCGCCTCCGCACGAAGGTAGGAGTTCTCGCCGAGGCAGGACGCTTCAGACGCACATCGTCCTACGTCGGCGATTTCTCCTACCTCGGCGATGGGACCCGACCGCGGTGCGGTCCCGAGACGGATGCCGGGCTCAGCCGATCAGCTCCGACCGAACGATCGCTGCGCCCGCGGTGAGGGCCGCGAGCTTTCCCCGTGCGACACCGCGGGGCAGGGGAGCCATACCGCAGTTCGTGGCGGGGTAGAGGTTCTCGGCATCCACGAACTGCAGCGCTCGCCGTAGCGTGTCGGCAACCTCACCCGGCGTCTCCACCGTGGTGCTGGCGACATCGATCGCCCCGACCATGACCTTCTTGCCGCGGATGAGCTCAATGAGGTCCATCGGCACGTGGGAATGGTGGCACTCAAGCGAGACGATGTCGATGCTCGACTCGCGGATGCGGGGGAAGATGCGCTCGTACTGGCGCCACTCCGACCCGAGGGAGGCCTTCCAGTCGGTGTTGGCCTTGATGCCATAGCCGTAGCAGACGTGCACCGCGGTCTCGCTGGTCACCCCCTCGGCGGCTCGCTCGAGCGCCGCAATCCCCCAGTCGTTGACATCGTCGAAGAAGACGTTGAACGCGGGCTCATCGAACTGGATGATGTCGACCCCCGCCGCTGCCAGTTCCTTCGCCTCCTGATTGAGGATGCCCGCAAACTCCCACGCGAGCTCTTCGCGGCTGCCGTAGTGGGCGTCGTAAAGCGTGTCGATCATCGTCATCGGCCCGGGAAGCGCCCACTTGACGGGTCGGTCGGTGTGGGCGCGCACGAAGGCTGCATCCTCGACGAACACCGGCGCCTTGCGAGCGACGGCGCCGACGACTGTGGGCACTGACGCGTCATAACGGTCACGGATACGCACCGTCTCGCGGCGTTCGAAATCGACGCCCTCGAGGTGTTCGATGAAGGTCGTCACGAAGTGCTGGCGGCTCTGCTCGCCATCGCTCACGATGTCGATTCCCGCGTGCTGTTGGTCCGAGAGCGCCAGCAGCAGCGCGTCCCGCTTTCCCTCGGCGAGGATGTCGTCATCCAGCTTCCAGGGCGACCAGAGCGTCTCGGGTTCGGCGAGCCACGCCGGCTTCGGCAGGCTGCCCGCGGTGGAGGTGGGAAGGAGCGTCATGCGCGTGCCTCCTCCAGCTCGCGGGCGGAGAACTGCGCCGACCACAGCTCCAGCGACTCCCGGTGCGGCTCGATGAAGTGCTCCTGGGCGAAACGGCCCTGCGCGACGGCGAGGCGGCTGCGCTCCTCGCGGTCGTACTCGATGCGTGTCAGTGAATAGTCGGGCTGGCTCAGGCTCGGCTGGAACCGCGCGGGAGCCGAAGAGTTGGCGTTGTAGATCTCGGGACGATAGATCTTCTGGAACGTTTCCATGGTTGCGATCGTGGCGGCGAGTTCGAGGTCCGAGTAGTCGGTGAGCAGATCCCCGACGTGGTAAAACGCCAGGGGGGCGGCAGCGCGGGGTGGCATGAAGTAGCGGACCTTCATCCCCATCTTCGCGAAGTAGTCATCGGTCAGCGAGTACTCGTCCTGGCGGTATTCGACGCCCAGAACCGGATGTTGCGTGTCGGTGCGCTGGTAGGTCTTGGTGCTCGAGACGCTCAGGCAGATGACGGGAGCCTTCGCGAAGTGCTGCGTATAGGCATCCGACGCCACGAAGCTGCGGAACAGGTTTCCGTGCAGCACGCCGAAGTCATCGGGGACGCTGAAACCGGATCCGGCGGCGTTGTGTGCGGGGAGCACGACGCTGAAGTCGTAGTCCCGCACATACGACGAGAAGTTGTTGCCGGCGATGCCCGGGATGCGGCTACCGGTGCGGTGGTCGACGATCGTCGTCTCCAGTACCTCGATGATCGGGAAGCGCTCGCCGTCGCCGCCCTCGTCGAGGTCGACCGAAACCGAGACGATATCGAGATCGACCGAGTAGCGGTCTGCGGTCTCGTTGTCGCTAGCTGCGAGCTCGTTGAACCGGTTGTCGATCATCCGGATCGCGTTGCGGAGGTTCTCCTTGCGGTTCTCGCCGCGTGCGAGGTTCGCGAAGTTGGTGGTGATGCGCGTGTTGTCGAGAGGACGGTAGTCCTCGTCGAATCGGACACGCTCGAGAGTGAAGACAGGGACGGGCGGAGACGTCAGACGCATGACAGACCGTTCGAGTTCGGGCGAGCCGGGGCGGCCCGCTGAGTTGTCAGGGAGCCGCAGCGCGTGCCCGATGACGTGCTCGGGCGCGAGGCTTCGCGTCATGCTGCGATGTGTTCGAGCATCTCGGCTACGCGCCCGAGGTGCAACTCGCCGCGTAACACAGTGACGAATTGGTGGGCGGCGGTCAGGCCTCGAGGGGAACGGATGCTGCGCCCGAACCGACCGGCACGAGGCGCGTCAGCTGCGTGACGTGGCGCGGTTCGAGCTCGGCAAGGCTTGACACCCCGAGCAGGCGCATCGTGCGCTCGATCTCGGCGCGGAGGATCTCGATCGTGCGATCCACGCCCTGGCGGCCCCCGGCCATGAGGCCGTACAGGTACGCGCGGCCGATGAGCGTGAACTTCGCGCCGAGGGCGACGGATGCCACGATGTCGGCGCCGTTCATGATGCCGGTGTCGATCATGACCGTGGCGTCCTTTCCGACCTCCCGCACGACCTGCGGCAGCAGGTGGAAGGGGATGGGCGCGCGGTCGAGCTGCCGACCGCCATGGTTGGAGAGGATGATGCCGTCGACACCGTGGTCGATCAGGCGCACCGAGTCGGCAACGTTCTGAACGCCCTTGACGACGATCTTGCCGGGCCACAGGTCGCGGATGACGGCGAGATCCTCGTAACTGATCGTGGGGTCCATCGCGGCATCCAGCAGCTCGCCGACGGTGCCGCCAGTGGATGAGAGCGACGCGAACTCGAGCTTTGGAGTCGTGAGGAAGTCGTACCACCACCAGGGCCGCGGAATGGCGTTGACGATCGTGCCGAGGGTCAGCTGCGGCGGGATCGAGAAGCCGTTGCGCTTGTCGCGCAGGCGCGCACCGGCGACCGGGGTGTCGACGGTGAACATGAGCGTGTCGAAGCCGGATGCCGCGGCTCGGCGGGCAAGCGCATAGGAGATCTCCCGGTCGCGCATCACGTACAGCTGGAACCAGTTGCGCCCGTGAGGGTTTGCGGCCTTCACCTCCTCGATCGAGGTGGTGCCGAGGGTCGAGAGCGTGAACGGGATGCCGGCTGTTCCCGCCGCCGAGGCGCCGGCGATCTCGCCCTCGGTCTGCATGAGCCGCGTGAAGCCGGTCGGCGCGATACCGAACGGCAGCGCTGACGGACCACCGAGGATCTCGACCGAGGTGTCCAGGTCCGGGGCCGGCGTCAGGATCCCGGGGTGGAACTCGATGTCCTCGAACGCCTGCCGTGCGCGCGAGAGTGAGAGCTCTCCCTCGGCGGCACCGTCGGTGTAGTCGAATGCCGCCTTGGGAGTGCGTCGCTTGGCGATCGTGCGCAGGTCGGCGATCGTGAGCGCGGCCTGGAGGCGCCGCTTGCGACCGTCCAGTTCGGGGGCCTTGAACTTCAGCAGGTCGAAGATCTCGGCGGGCTTGGGGAGCTGTCGCTGCACCATCACGGTGTCCTTCCGGAGGGGGCGAATCGTCGCGGGGGATGTGTCCTGACCACACGGTACCGCAAGTCCTCGAGCGATCCGTCGATGAGTCCGATGGCTCGTGCCTGCACGAGGATGTTGCCAAGGGCTGTCGCCTCCACGGGTCCGGCGAGCACGGGAAGCCCCGCGCGATCGGCGGTCCGCTGGCAGAGCAGCTCGTTGAGCGCGCCGCCGCCGACGATGTGAATGGTCTGCACCGGCACGCCTCCGAGCCTGCCCGCCGTCAGCGCGGCATCCGCGAATGCCTGCGCGAGGGACTCGACGATGCATCGGACGTAGCCGGCCTGGCTCGACGGGGCAGGGATGCCGTGGGTGGAATACCAGGCGTCGATCCGGGTCGGCATATCGCCCGGAGCGAGGAAGGCCGGGTCGTTCACATCGAACACGGGGCGGTCCCCCGGCTCGGCAGCAGCCGCCGACAGAAGCGTTCCGAGATCGGCGGGAAGCCCCGACCGCTCCCAGCCGCGGATCGTCTCGGTGAGAATCCACAGACCCATGACGTTGTGGAGAAGCCGGATGCGTCCATCGACACCCCCCTCGTTCGTGAAGCCCGCCTCGCGGGCCTCATCGGTGAGCACCGGACGCTCGACCTCGACGCCCACGAGCCCCCAGGTTCCACACGAGATGTACGCCGCGGCATCCGCCTGCATGGGAACCGCGACGACCGCCGACGCCGTGTCGTGCGAGCCCACCGCGTGGACCGGGATACTGCGGGCGGCGCCGAGTTGAGACATGACGTCGGTGGCGAGGTCGCCGATGAGCTCGCCGGGCGCGATGAGCTCGGGAAGCAGATGTGGCGGGATTCGGAGAGCCGAGATCAGCTCGTCGTCCCACGACCCATCGCTCACGCGCAGGAGCCCCGTCGTGGAGGCATTGGTGCGCTCGACTCTCGCGACCCCCGTCAGCCAGTACGAGATGAGGTCGGGGATCAACAGAGCGCTATCCGCGAACCCGAGGATGGCGGGGTCCTCGGAGGCCAGCTGGTAGAGCGTATTGAACGGCAAGAACTGCAGACCGTTGCGGGTGAACAGATCTCGGTGCGGGTACATGCCGTGCACGGCATCCACCCCCCGCGTGGAGCGGTCGTCGCGGTAGTGGAACGGCTCGCCGAGCATCCGACCCTGCCGCAGCAGCGCATAGTCCACCGCCCAGGAGTCGACCCCGATCGAGCCGAGGTCCGGGAAGTCCCGGACGGCGGTGCGTAGACCGTCGATGATCGATCCGTACAGCGTCGTGACAGACCAGTGCAGGCCGTCCCGCGTGCGCACGGGTGTGTTGGGGAAACGGGCGACAGCGTGAGCCTCAAGGAGGTCGGGGCCGACCCGTCCGATCATCACCCGCCCGCTGGTCGCCCCCAGGTCGACCGCGGCGACGACACCCGATGCGGCGCGCTCTCGCGCGGCGGCGGCACCCGATGCGGCGCGCTCTCGCGCGGCGGAGGTACCGGATCCGGTGCTCATCGGAGGAACGCGGCGGCGACGCCCGAGTCGACGGGGATGTGGAGGCCGGTCGTGCGGCTGAGCTCGGGGCCGGTGAGCACGAACACGGCATCCGCGACGTTCTCGGGGACGACCTCGCGCTTGAGGATGGTGCGGTTCGCGTAGAACTGGCCGAGGTCCTCTTCCTTGACCCCGTACGTCGCAGCGCGGTTGGCGCCCCATCCGGAGGCGAAGATCCCCGACCCGCGCACGACACCGTCAGGGTTGATCCCGTTGACCCGGATGCCGAACTCTCCGAGTTCGACAGCGAGGAGCCGCACCTGGTGGGCCTGGTCGGCCTTGGTGGCGGAGTACGCGATGTTGTTGGGCCCGGCGAACACGGAGTTCTTCGACGAGATGTAGACCACGTCCCCGCCCATGCCCTGCTCGATCATCGCCTTCGCGGCGGTCCGCGCGACGAGGAAAGACCCCTTGGCCATCACGTCGTGCTGCAGGTCCCAGTCCTTCTCGGTGGTCTCCAGCAGCGGCTTGGACAGCGACAGGCCCGCGTTGTTGACGACCAGGTCGATGCCCCCGAACGCGAGCAGGGTCTGATCGATCGCGGCCTGCACCGCAGCCTCGTCGGCGACGTTCGCGGCCACACCGATTGCGACATCCGCTCCGCCGAGCTCCGCGGCGGCGGCCTGCGCCTTCTCGAGGTCGAGGTCGGCGACCACGACGCACGCGCCCTCGGCCGCGAGTCGCGTGGCGATGGCCTTGCCGATCCCGGAGGCTGCGCCGGTGACGAACGCGATGCGGCCCTGGTGGGACTTTGGCTTCGGCATCCGCTGCAGCTTGGCCTCTTCGAGTGCCCAGTACTCGATGCGGAACTTCTCGGCATCCGAGATCGGCGCATAGGTCGAGAGCGACTCGGCTCCGCGCATGACGTTGATCGCGTTGACGTAGAACTCGCCGGCTACCCGGGCCGTCTGCTTGTTCGCTCCATAGCTGAACATCCCGACGCCGGGCACGAGCACGATGAGGGGATCTGCGCCGCGGATTGCGGGGGAGTCCGCCGTGGCGTGGGCGTCGTAGTAGGCCTGGTAGTCGGCGCGATAGAGCTCGTGCAGCTCGGTCAACCTGGCGATGGAGTCCTCGATCGAGGCATCCGCGGGCAGATCCAGCAGCATCGGCTTGACCTTGGTGCGCAGGAAGTGGTCTGGGCAGCTGGTCCCGAGCTCTGCGAGGGCGGGAGCCTTCTCGGAGGCGAGGAACTCGAGCACCACCTCGGCATCGGTGAAGTGTCCGACCATCGGCTTGTCGGTCGAGGCGAGACCCCGGATCGTGGCGGCCAGCGCCGCGGCCTTCGTGCGCCGCTCCGCCTCGGGAAGCGCCTCGAACCCGGGGCGAACTCCGCCGAACGGGTCGGTCTTGCCGTGCTCGGCGATGTAGGCGGCGGCGGTGGCGATGATCCAGGAGGAGTTCGCCTCGGCCTCATCCGAGGTGTCACCCCACGCGGTGATGCCATGGCCGCCGAGAATGCAGCCGACTGCCTGGGGGTTCTGAGCCTTGATCGCCGCGATGTCCAGGCCCAGCTGGAACCCGGGGCGACGCCACGGCACCCATACCACGCGCTCCCCGAAGATCGTCGCCGTCAGCTCTTCGCCATCCGTGGCGGTCGCGATCGCGATCCCCGAATCCGGATGCAGGTGGTCAACGTGGGCGGCATCCACGAGCCCGTGCATCGCGGTGTCGATCGACGGGGCCGCCCCGCCCTTGCCGTGCAGGCAATGGTCGAACGCCGCCACCATCTCGTCCTCGCGGTCCAGGCCCGGGTAGACGTCGATGAGAGCGCGGACGCGGTCCAGGCGCAACACCGCGAGTCCCGACTCGGTGAGGGTGCCGAGGTCTCCACCCGAGCCCTTGACCCAGAGGAGTTCGACCGGTTCACCCGTGACAGGGTCGACCTCGGTGCCCTTCGCCGAGGTGTTCCCGCCCGCGTAGTTCGTGTTCCTCGGGTCGGCTCCCAGGCGATTGCTTCGCGCGATCAGCTCGGCGACGGCGGGGTTCGTCATGCGTGAATTCCTTTGTTCAGGTGCGTCGGGACAGGTGCGTCAGGACAGTGGTGGTGTGCTCATCACGGCCAGTGGCGCTCTTCGCTTGCCGTAATCCGTCGGTCATGGATGCATCGCGCGGCGTGTTGCGGCAAACGAACCGGGGGCGACAGCTCACGCGCCCCAGCCGGCCTGTGCGCCGCCGACGCGTTCGGCGGCGATCTGCTGCTGGTAGCCGGATGCCGCATAGGCGGCCATCGGGTCGGCGGGGAGGCCGCGGGACTCCCGCCACTGCGCGAGCGCGGGGCGCACGTCGGTGTAGAAGGCGTCCATGAACACGGCGTTCGCCGCCAGGACGTCGTTGCTCGCCTGCGCGGCATCCAGCGCCTCGCGATCGACCAGCAGCGCCCGCGCCGTCATCTCCTGCACGTTCAGCACGGATCGGATCTGCCCGGGGATCTTGTCCTCGATGTTGTGGCATTGGTCGAGCATGAAGGTGACGTCCGGGTTGTTCAGTCCGCCGCCGCGGATCACCTCGAACAGGATCCGGAACAGCTGGAACGGGTCCGCGGCGCCGACGATGAGGTCGTCATCTGCGTAGAACCGGCTGTTGAAGTCGAACGAGCCGAGCTTCCCGAGCCGCAGCAACTGCATCACGATGAATTCGATGTTGGTCCCCGGGGCGTGGTGACCGGTGTCCAGGCACACCATCGCCTTGTCGCCGAGTGAGGCGACCTGGGCGTACGAGGTTCCCCAGTCAGGAACGTCCGTGTGATAGAACGCCGGCTCGAAGAATTTGTACTCGAGGACGAGTCGCTGCTCGTCGCCGAGGCGCGCATAGATCTGCTGCAGGGAGTCCTGAAGGCGGTCCTGGCGTGCCCGCATGTCGTTCTGCCCGGGGTAGTTCGAGCCCTCGGCGAGCCAGATCTTCAGGTCGCGGGATCCGGTCGCGTCCATGATGTCGATGCACGTGAAGTGGTGATCGATCGCCTTCTGGCGGATGCGGTCGTCGTGGTGGGTGAGTGCCCCGAACTTGTAGTCCTCGTCTTGGAACGTGTTGGAGTTGATCGTGCCGAGGGCGACGCCGAGGTCTTCCGCATGGCGGCGTAGGTCGTCGTAGGAGTCGACGGTGTCCCACGGGATGTGCAGGGCGACGCTCGGAGCGAGCGCGGTGTAGCGGTTGACCTGCGCGGCGTCCGCGATCTTCTCGTAGGGATCGCGCGGCGTCCCCGGCGTGCCGAACACCCGGAATCGGGTCCCCGAGTTTCCGAACGCCCACGAGGGCAGCTCGATGCCCTGTGCGTCGAGGATGGAGAGGATCTGGGGTGTCAGGGTGCTCACGACCGGGGGCCTTCCGTGGAGTTGATGGGGGGTGAGGGGCGAGCGGCGCGTAGCTGGTCTTCGAGGTGGAAGACCTCGGGAAGCACCTTGGCGAGCTGATCGGGGCGTCCTGCAAGATCGACGAAGAACTCACTCATGGATGCCTCCCACCGCGCGGCGACCTCGGATGCAGCGAGGTACGCTCTCGCCTTCTCGTCGTCGTCCGTCTCGTAGTAGCCGACAAGCTCACCGCGTTCGCCCAGGAACAGCGAGTAGTTGCGCCGGCCGGCGGCCGCGATCTCGGCCAGCATCTCCGGCCACACCGGAGTGTGACGAGCGATGTACTCGTCGAGCCGCTCGGGCTTGACCTGAAGCTGGAAGCACACGCGCATCATGCTGTCCTTTCGGTGGGTGCCCGGCCGGCGCTTCCGCGCCGGCCGGGCGGCGACCTCAGAAGTCGAAGTCGCCGATGTTGTCTGCGTCGAACACGTACGGGTCGCCGAGCAGTACCGTGCTGTCGGCGCCGACGGTGTAGGTGCCGAGTTCACCTGCCTCGAACGTGTCTCCCTCGGCACCGGTGATTTCACCGGTGATGAGGGCGTATGCCGCCCATGCCGACAGGTAGCCCAGTTCCTCGGGGTTCCAGAGTGCGAACGCCACGACGGTTCCGTCTTCGACGTACTCGCGCATCTGGTTGGGTGTGCCCAGCCCCGTCACGAAGACCTCGCCCTTGTAGTCCGAGGTCTGGATGTAGCGGGCGGCTGCTGCGATACCGACCGTGGTGGGCGAGATGATGCCCTTCAGGTCGGGGTAGGTCTGCAACAGGGCAGCCGTCTTGTCGAACGACGTCTGGTCGTCGTCGTCGCCGTACACGATGTCGACGAGGGTGATGTCGGGGTATGCCTCTGCGAGGTAGGCCTCCATGCCCTCGATCCAGGCGTTCTGGTTCGTGGCGTTCGCCGAGGCCGACAGGATGGCGATCTCACCCGATCCGCCAATCTGCTCGGCGATCAGGTCAACCTGAACCCGCGCGATGCCATCGGCATCCGCCTGGTTCACGAACAGATCGCGGCAGTCTGCGTTCGTGTCGGAGTCGAACGTGACCACCTTGACGCCGGCGTCCCGGGCTTCGTTGAGTGCATCGCAGATCGCCTCGGGGTCGTTGGCCGACACGACCAGAGCACCGACGCCCTGCTGAGTCGCGGTGTTGATGTAGGAAACCTGTGCATCCGGCGTCGCCTCGGCGGGGCCGACTTCGGAGAACGTGCCGCCGAACTCGGCGACGGCGGCAGCACCGCCGACGCTGGACGTGTCGAAGTAGGGGTTTCCGAGGTTCTTGGGAAGGAAGGTGACAGAAAGGTTCTCTCCACCGTCACCACCGTCCCCGGAGTCACCGGACGCGGCGCAACCGCCGAGCGCGAGGGCGGCTGTCACGGCTACTGCCGCTACTGCCGCGATGCGCTTGTGTACAAACGTCATTGTTTTTCCTCTCGTTGGTATGCCGCACGTCGTGCGGCTGCTGTGGGTCAAGGTGCTGTGGAGGCAACGCCTGACCGTTTTCTCCCTCTGCGGGCGCCGAGCGTGCGCACCCACGACAGGAAGCTGGGAGACACCACCGAGAGCACGAGGAGCGCCCCGGTGATGATGTTGATGACATCCGAGGTGATGTTCGCCAGACGCAGGGCGCTGGCGAGCGCACCGATGAGAAGAGCCGCGGCAAGGGGACCGTAGATCTGTCCACGGCCCCCGAAGACCGAGACCCCGCCGAGGACGACGGCAGCGATCACCTGGAGCTCCAGGCCGGTCGCGTTGTCGCCTCGGGCGCTTCCGAATCTCAGGGTGTAGTAGATGCCGGCGAAGGCAGCGACAAGCCCGGAGAGCGCAAAGAGGATGAACTTGGTCCGCTCGACATGGATGCCCGAGAAGCGCGCGGCATCCTTCGACATCCCGATCGCATAGATGCCGCGACCGAACGGAGTCAGGTGCAGGAGGACCGCGAAGACGATGACCAGAAGCAGGATCGGAACGGTCACCAGCGGAATCGAGGTCTCTCCGATTCTCGCCTTCGCGAGATCGGACCAGAAGCCGGGAAAGTCGGTGACCGCGGTCGTTCCGAGCAGACCGACGGCAAGTCCGCGGAACAACGCGAGAGTACCGATCGTGACGGCAAGCGAGGGGAGTCCCACCACGGTGATGAAGAACCCGTTGAAGGCGCCGCCGACAACGCCGACGAGGAGCGCCACAGCCGCTGCGATCTCAAACGGTGCACCCGACTGGATCAAGACCCCCGTGGTGACGCTGGAAAGTCCGACCATGCTGCCCACCGACAGGTCGATCTCGCCGGTGATCATGATCAGGGTCATCGGCAACGCGATCAGTAGGATCGGTGCGATGTCCATGATGAGGTAGGTCAGCGTGATCGGCTGCGCAAACCCTCGAACGGATGCGGCGGAGACCACGGCCACGAGGATCAGGAGTCCGACGATGGCGCTCTCGCGAGTGAGCAGCACTCGCTGCCACATCGGTCGTTGGTAGTCGCGATACACCCGGAGTGCGGATGTGCTGGGAGCGGTGGTCATGAGTTGTCCCTCGCTTCGATGAGTCGACGTTTCTGTCGCACCGCCAGTACTCGGTCAAGCACGATCGCACCGATGATGAGCAGACCGACGACCGCGCGCTGCCAGAAGTCGGGGATGCCGAGGATCGGGAGGGCACGATTGATCGTCATGAGGAGCATCGCGCCGATGGCGGCGCCCCAGAGCGTTCCGACCCCGCCGGTGATCGCGACACCGCCGATCACCGCGGCACCGACGGCGTCGAGCTCCCACCCCGATCCCGCCTGGGAGTTGACCGTCCCGTATCGCGCTGCGTAGAACACGCCGGCGAGCCCGGCGAGCGCGCCCGACAGGATGAACGCCGTGACAACGCGGCGAGTCACCCTCAGGCCGTACAGCTGTGCCGCGGCCGGGTCGGAGCCGATCGCGTAGTACTCCCGACCGCCGCGGGTGTTGCGCATGTACCACGCGGCGGCTGCGAGTACGAGCGCGGCGACGATCGTGAGAACGGGAATAGTGAGGATCTGCGCGGTGCCCAGTGCCAAGAAGTCTCGAGGCATGTCCGACGCGTTCACCCGGTCGCTTCCCGCCCAGGCGACGTTGATCCCCCGGTAGGCGTAGAGAGTGCCGAGCGTGATGACCATCGCGGGAACCTTTGCGAGCGCCACCAGCAGACCGTTCACGGCGCCGAGGAGTGCACCGAAGAGCACGGCAGCGATCACGACCAGCGGGATCGGGATGCCAGGGACGTCGATGAACAGTCGCCCCGTGAGGTAGGCGGTCAGCCCCATCACCGAGCCTACGGAGAGGTCAACGCTGCGGGTGATGATCACAATGGCCTGGCCGACGGCGACCAGGACGAGGATCGAGGGTGTCAGAAGAAGGTCACGCCATCCGTCGGAGCTGAACAGGAACGCCGGGTTCTTGATCGTCGCCGCGGTGATCACGAGCACCAGCGCGAGCAGGATTCCGACCTCGCGGGCCCGTGAAAAGAAGCTGAAGCGTTTGGTCAGAGTGCTCTCGGGGATGGAAACGGTCGTGGTCATGCGTGCATCTCCGATGCGTGCGTGGCGGCGAACATGACGTTCTCCGAGGTCGCCTCTGCTCGCTCGATCTCCGAGGTGATCCGACCCTCGCGCATCACCAGGACGCGATCTGCCATGCCCAGCACCTCGGGCAGTTCGGACGAGATCATGAGGATCGCCATTCCTTGGCGAGCGAGTTCCGAGAGCAGTCGGTGGACTTCCGACTTCGTGCCGACGTCGATTCCCCGGGTGGGTTCGTCGACGATAAGGATCTTCGGGCTCGTCGCGAGCCACTTGGCGAGCACGACCTTCTGCTGATTTCCCCCTGAGAGCGTCGAGGCCACGGTGTCCAGCGCGTAGGTTTTCACCTCGAGTCGGCTTGCCCACTCACGTGCGGCACGGTTCTCGGCAGCGGTTGTGATGAGACCGAAGCGCGCGAGCTGCGACCGAATCGCCATGGTGATATTGCGCGCGACGCCGGTGTCGATCACCAGCCCCTGCTTGCGGCGGTCCTCTGGCACAAGCGCGATGCCCGCTTGCATCGCGGCGACCGGTCGGTTGCGCGGAACGACACGGTCGAGAACCCGCACAGACCCGGCCGAGTATGTGTCCACGCCGAAGATGGCGCGGGCGACCTCGCTCCTGCCTGCCCCGACCAGGCCGGCGAGAGCGACGATCTCTCCCGATCTCACGGTGAACGAGATGTCGTGGAAGACTCCAGGGCTCGTGAGCCCGTCAACGGTCAGGACCGCATCTCCCACGGTGGTCTCGAGTTTCGGGAACAGCTCCGTCACTTCGCGTCCCACCATCTGATGCACGATCTCGTCGACGGAGGTATCGGCGATCGCACTCGTGGAGATGTACGCGCCGTCTCTCATGACTGTCACGGTGTCGCACAGCGAGAACACCTCGTCGAATCGATGGGAGATGAAGATGAGTCCACGGCCCTCATCGCGCAGGCTCCGTGCGATCGAGAAGAGTCGGTCCACCTCGTTGCCGGAGAGTGCCGCCGTGGGCTCATCCATGATGAGCACCTTCGCGTCCAGCGAGACGGCTTTGGCGATCTCGATCACCTGCTGGTCGGCGATCGAGAGACCGTCTGCAGGCCGATCCGGGTCTATGCGAACACCCAACCGCCCGAACAGTCGCTCGACCTCGTGCCGCATCCCCTTGCGATCGATCCGCCCGAGCCGGTTCGTCGGCTGCCGTCCCATGAAGATGTTCTCGGTGACCGACAGGTCGGGAAAGAGCGTCGGTTCCTGGTAGATGACGGCCACTCCCGCGGCCTTCGACTGCGCGGTCGACGTGAAGTTCACCTCCTCGCCCTCGAGGTGAAAGCTGCCGCCGTCGCGCTGGTACAGCCCTGCAACGATCTTGACGAGCGTCGACTTGCCCGCGCCGTTCTCCCCGACCAGGGCATGGATGGAACCTGGCTGCACGGAGATGGTTCCTGACCGGAGGGCAACGACAGCGCCGAAGGACTTCTCGACGTCGCGCAACTCGAGCACGGGGGTGGTCATGAAATGGGCTCCTGAAACCTCGTCATTGAGGACCAGAATGAATCGTTTCAGGCCCTACGAACTGAAACGATATGCTGTCTTCCATCGCGTGTCAACGTAAGATACGAAGATGCAACGTGGGCGCCGTGATGCGTTTCACCCTGCGAGGGTGTGACAGAGGGGTCATCATGGGTGTGAGCGTTCGCGATGTCGCGATGGCGGCAGGTGTCTCGGTTGGCACCGTCTCGAACGTGCTCAATCGCCCGGATCGAGTCTCTCCCGCGACAGTCACCCGAGTTCGCGAGGTCATCGATCGACTCGGGTTCGTCCGCAACGATGCTGCGCGTCAACTGAGGGCCGGGAGCAGTCGCACGATTGGCCTCATCGTCCTCGACCTCAGGAACCCCTTCTTCACCGACGTCGCTCGCGGGGCCGAGGATGCTGCGAGTGAGCTTGCGCTGTCGGTTCTCGTCGCCAACAGCGACGAGAACACGACACGTGAGGAGACCTACTTAGAACTGTTCGAGCAGCAGCGTGTGGCCGGAGTGCTCGTGACCCCCGTTGGTGAGAACATGCCGCGGATTGCGAAGTTGCGCGATCGCGGGATTCCGGTGGTGCTGGTGGATCGGCAATCGTCCGATCCGACGTTCCCGTCGGTCGCTGTCGACGACATCGTCGGCGGCCGGCTCGCCGCCGAGCATCTGCTCTCTCTGGGGCGGCGGCACCTTGCCTTTGTTGGCGGCCCACTCGGCATACAACAGGTCGCGGATCGGCTCGAAGGAGCGCGCCAGGCGATCGCTGCGGTCGCGTCTGCGCGCATCGAGATGGTCGGAACCGACGCGCTCACGGTTGTCGAGGGGCGACGCGCCGGAGCCCGCCTGGCAGCACGGCTACCGGGGGATCGCCCGGATGCGCTCTTCGCCGCCAACGACCTGGTTGCTCTGGGTCTGCTGCAGAGTCTTGTGATGACGCGCGATCTGCGCGTGCCCGAAGACGTTGCGTTGATCGGCTACGACGACATCGACTTCGCTTCGGCCGCTGTCATTCCGCTCTCATCCGTGCGCCAGCCGGCACACCTCATCGGAGCAACCGCGGTGGATCTGCTGCTGAATACCTCGCGAGGCGAACTGCCGCCGCAGTCGCACGTCGTGTTCCAGCCCGAACTCGTACTCCGAGGCACCGCATAGCACGCCACGCTTCGCGCGGGTCGCTCGTTCCAGAACGGGTCGCCGTAAGGCGGGACTTTGAGCTGCTCGCCGATCAGGCTACCGGTCGTGTTGCGGCCGAGCAGCGCCGGCCCGAGCACGCCGCGCGCGGCATCGCCGGCGGCGGGGCAGGGGCGCCGGCTCGTGTTGCGGTCCGCCTGGCCGACGCGGAGTGGGAGGATATGTCGCCTCGTGGGGAACCATCTCGTCGAAGGATCAGCCCTCGCGACGGCGATCATCAAGATCGTCGGTATCGCCGTGCTCGCCATCGCCGGACTTGTCGCCGCGGCGCTGTCGGGCACGCGTGTGGTGCCGAATACCGGGAGCGATTCGCCGCCGGTTCTCGGGCTGCTGGCCTCGGCCGCCCTCTGTGTCGTCGCGTACAAGGGCTCCACGCGGCGATTCTCGTCGCCCAGGTCGTCACGGTCCGGCTGCGCGACCGGCGCTCAGAGGGCTGAGACACCGGCCGCCTCCCCTAACGTGGGCGGCATGAGCATGTCAGCCGCCCTTCGCACAGCACAGCGCTCGTCGTTGCTTCAGGTTGCCAAGTCCGCCATCGCCACGGTACTGGCATGGTTTCTCGCGGGCTGGCTGATTCCGGGCCCGCCGCCGGTCTTTGCGGCGATCGCCGCACTCCTCGTGGTGCAACCCAGCCTCAACCAGTCCTTCGGGAAGGCACTCGAACGAAGCGTCGGAGTCATCGTCGGAGTACTCGTTGCGTCAGCGCTCGGCCTGCTGCTCGGTGATTCGGTCTGGGTCGTTGCGGCGGCCGTGGGCATCGCGCTCGTGCTTGCCTGGGCGCTCCGGATGACCCCCGGGACGGGCAACCAGGTCGCCGTGAGCGCGCTGCTGGTCCTGGCGCTGGGCGCTGCCACACCCGACTACGCCCTCGACCGCGTTCTCGAGACGCTGATCGGCGCCGTGATCGGGTTCGCCATCAACGTCCTGGTCGTTCCGCCGCTCTCCGTCGAGCCCGCGCAGCGGGCGGTGCGGGCCCTTGCCGACGAGCTGGCGGATGCCCTGGACCGGCTCGCGGGTGCTCTCGGAGAACGCCATTCTCCGGCGCAGCTCGATGCGCTGCTGCAACAGGCGCGGGGAATGCGGACATCGCGGGACGCGGCTGCAGCTGCGATCGCGTCGGCGCGCGATTCGCTGACACTCAATCCCCGCGCCCCGCGGCACCGCGCCGAGTTGGCGGTACTCGAGCGGTCAGTGGCCACCCTCACCCCGATCGTGACGCAAGCGGTCGGGATGACACGTGCGTTTCACGAGCGATACGACGAGTCGCTGCGCAGCGAGCCGGCGATCGCAGCCATCGCCGAGCAGCTGTCGCGGGCGGCGCATGATGTGCGCTTCGCCCCGGGGCGGGATGCGGCGACGGCCCCCGACAGTGCGGGCCTCGAACCGGCAGCGCTCACCAGGCCGCTCGCCCTGGTCACCCCGTCATCGGATCACTGGATTCTCGTCGGCTCGATGATGGTGGACCTTCTTCGCATCCACCATTCGCTGGTCGAGGAGAACTGAGGAGTCATCAATCGTGAGATCGCCGTCTGAGGATCTGATGCATTCAGTAACGCTGAAGGTTTGCTAGCATCGCGTCATGCTGGTCGCAGCGATCGTCCTCATCACGCTCGCCCTCGTCTTCTACTCGATAGGCGTCTGGGTAGAGCGGGTGCAACGAACCCTGACGTGGTGACATGGCGCGTTCTTCGCGTTGGGCCTTGCCGCCGATACGACGGGAACGCTCCTCATGTCCCAGATCGCCTCAGACCGCCGGGCGGACGGCGTGGAGGCCGGCGCCCTCGATCAGATGATGGCGATCACGGGGCTCGCCGCCATCATCCTCATGGCGATCCACCTGGCGTGGGCGGTGGTCGTGTTGATTCGAGGTCGCGCCAACGAGAAGGCCGTCTTCCACCGCTTCAGCATCGTGGTGTGGACGATCTGGCTGGTGCCCTATGTCCTCGGCGCGGCCGGTGCGATGATCGGCGGCTCCGCGTCCTGACGCCGACGCATCCGCCGTTCGGTGGCGCCGTGACGCGAGTCGAGCCGTCACGGACGCGCAGCACGGCGCGACCGAACGGTGTGAACCCGCGGAGGGGCGAAATTGTGCCCCAGCCGGGACGAGGTCAGGAGATCGTGACGGCGGTGCCGTAGGCACACACCTCGACCCCACCACTGTCGCCGTAGTCGTTTGTCTCGAACCGGAACGCGACGACGGCGTTGGCCCCCTTCGCCTCGGCTTCTGCCGACAACCGCGAGAGGGCCTCGATGCGCGTCTCGTGGAGCAGTTCCGTGATGCCCTTGAGCTCGCCGCCGGCGAGGGCCTTGAACGATGCGCCGATATTGGCGCCGATGTGGCGGGAACGCACGGTGAGCCCGAAGACTTCCCCATGGACTGCGGAGATGGTGCGACCGGGGACGTCATTGGTGGTGACGATGAGCATGCCGCCAGTCTGCCAGCGGGGTGCTTCCGGCGGAAGCGCCGGCCCACAGCGGCGCTTCTACCGCTGCTCATCGTCCGCGGGCACGGCCCGCACGAATGTCTCCACTTCGTCGGCGGGCATGTCTATCCCGGCCTGGCAGAGGCGCTCTTGCAGGACTTCGCGGAGGCGGCGTCTGCTCGCGTGTGGGTGATCCATCCGCGTCTGCGCGAGCATCCCCCAGACGGTCTGATGGGTGGGGTTCGACATGGCGAGTTCCGTTCCGTGCGGTCCGGACCCACCTTCGCTACGCGCAGGTGTGGGCGCCACCCGGTTGACAGATCGCCCTTGAGGCGATCCACGGCGCGTCGCCACCGCTGACGACGGTCAGGCAACCGATGCGGCGGCTCGGGGCCGCGGCAATGTCGCTCCCGACGACCCTCATGTACGGTGAGGAACCGCCCGAGCGTCATGTGCGACTGGCCACGCAACTCATTCCGCGGGCGACGACAGCTCCGCCGAGATCGTCAGGAAAGCGGTAGCACGAGCAGCACGGCGATCCCGAGTGCACCGACGAGCGCCGCGAACACGGCGAGGGTCAGCAAGAGTGCGCCGTCGGGAATCATGCGGTGGTCTCGTGCAGTGACCGTTGCGTGCGACACGCGTACGTAGCGGCGGCGCGACCACTGCCACAGGACGACGGCGAAGACCACCCCGGTGATGCCGGGGAGGATCCACCATTCGCTGCCGAGAGCTGTCGGAAGCAGCCGCATCGCGACGACGGATCCGACCGCGATGCTCAGCGCGGTCCGCCGCCACGCCAGTTCGGTGCGCTCGGGCTGCAGGCCCGGGTCGTACAGGTCATCGCCCACGCGGGTGCAGTCTCAGGCGAAGACGATGGCGAGCAAGATGAGCGCAGCCGACACGGTGACCGCGGCGCCGGTCACCGCGCCCAGAAGCGACCCCGGCAGCGGGGTGCTCAGCCGCAGCGCGCGCTCGCTGCGCTGCCAGCCGAGCCACGCCAACGCGGGGGTGATCATGCCCATGACGGTCAGCCCAAGGCTCGCCGCCAGCCGCAGGCCGGGGTGAAGTGCAAGACCGAGCACCTCGAGAGCCACACCGCCGGCGATCAGTGCCAGAGCGGTGCGGATCCAGGCGAGGAACGTGCGTTCGTTCGCCAGTGTGAATCGGACGTCCGGCTCCGAGCCATGTCGGTAGACGGACTGCGGAAACCGCGCCTTCGTCGGCCCTCCCTGCTCGCTGACGAGTCACACCCTAGCGCGACCCACCCCGCTCACTCGGGCAGTCGCGTGCGCTCAGGTGGTCAGCGCGGAGCGAAGATCCTCGATGGCCTCACACCAGCCCGGATCCCCGGCCCCCGCCCACTCGGTAGCCAGCTCGCTGCCCTCGCCGCACGCCGCGGTCAGTGCGGCGATCGCGAGGGCCACCGTGTCGAGCGTCGGTCGCCCGGCGCGCACGATGAAGGACTCGACCTCCTCGGTGTATGCATCCCGCTGCGTCGCGTGTCCGAGACCGTGCGCGACCACCTCGGCTGCGGCGACGGCGATGATCGCCGTGTCGCGTTCGACGTCCTCGACGTCCTCGAGCGCGTCCGCCAGGGCGTCGTCGACGACTCCCCAGTCCGACTCGTCCTCGAGCTCCCATGCCCAGTCGGCCGCGACATCGTTGCCGAACGGCTCAACGCTCCATGCACCCATGGCCCACACGGTATATGTCGCGGATGAACGGTTCACGCTCCTCGGGTGGCCCCGGTGTGACTCCCCGGCAAAACCTCTTCATGCGCCGCTATGCGCTCCGACGCGCGTACTCGGGTCGGGGTCAGGGGGTGGGTGCGCCGGTGGATTCGACCGGCTCGATATCGGCGATCGGAAGAGTGATCTGCGCGCAGGTTCCGACGGGCTCGGCCCGCGCGAGCTCGATCCTGCCGTCCATCGACGACAACAGCTCCTTGACGATAGCGAGTCCGAGACCGGTCCCCGGCACCCCGCGGCTCGTGCTCGAGGAGCTGCGATAGAACCGATCGAAGATGTGGGTCAGGTCCTCGTCGGCGATTCCCTCGCCCTCATCCGAGATCGTGACGACCACCTGGTGGTCGGTGCGGTAGGCAACGACAGAGATCGTGCCGCGATCGGGCGAGAACTTGATCGCGTTGGTGAGGATGTTGGTGAAAACGCGCGTGAGATCGATCTCGCGACCGTGAACGGGCAGATCCGGCTCGATCTCGGCGGCGACCCGAAGGTGGCGTTGCTGGATGCTGTGCTTCGCGTCTTCGATGCTGCGCTGCAGCGCCAGCCCGGCATCGGTGACGGGCAGAGCGTCAGCTGCGGCCGGTCCGCGGCTGAGCTTTGACACCAGCAGAACGTCGTCGATCACCCCGCGTAGCCGCGTCGCGTTGCGAAGGATGACCTCCACCTGCTCGCGGACGTTCGGGTCGTCGGTCGTGTCGCTGAGTTCCTCAGCGAATCCCAGGATCGAGGTGATCGGGGTCCGCAGCTCGTGCGTGACGCTCGCGACGAAGTCGACTTTTTGCTGGGTGAGGGCTTGGAACGTCCTGCTCACCTGGCGTTCGCGCTCCAGCCGCCACTCCATTTCTCGCTCGGCTTCTCGGAGCGGCCGCAGATCCTGGACCGATACCAGGAGTACGCGGTTCAGGCCGGAGCGGTTGACGGCGTCAATCGTGATCGTGGCTGGCGGGTTTCCGGGTGCCACGTCCTCCCAATCGACGGTCACCGACACGTCGTATGTCGCCTCGGCCAGCGACGGTCGCAGGAGTGCGTCCTCGCGAAGTCGCCAGCGTCCCGTATCCGAGCGCTCGAACTCGCTGCGCAGCATCACGACCGCGGAAGCGTTGACTTCGAGAACGGAGTACTTGCCGGGGCCGTCCTCTTGGAGGATGGCGAACCCGCTCTTGGACTGCCGGAATGCGTCATGCAAGAGATGCGATACCGCCATCTGCCGGCTCTCCAGTGCCCGTCTGTCGTTCTGCGATGCCGAGATCGCGAGAGTCGTCGCGCCGAAACAGATCGTGAAGACCTGGAGTGCTGTTGCGGTAGGAAGTTCCGAGCCGGCAGCCGCGTACGCTCCGCCACCGATGACGGTGAGTCCCGAGGCGGTGCCGACGACCGCGAGCAGCTGCACGGCGACGAAGAACATCGGCTCGGCGACCGCGGCCCATGCCATGAGCGGCATGGCGAGGATCGGAACCGCGACCGGTGTGCCGGGGAAGAACGCGATCACCGTGGCGGCGAGCATCGCGACGGTGAGCACGACGCTGCGCCACCAGCGCACCGACGCTGCGCGGGGGATCGCGATGAGTCCCAACGGGGCGATGAGGACCATCGCAGACAGGTGCGACGCGCCGATCGTCCAGAAGGCATCCACGAAGTCGCCGCCGCTGAACTCCCGGGCAACTCCCACGAGTGCTCCGACGATTGCCGCGCCGCTGATCGCCCCGATTGCGAAACGACCGACGTCCATCAGGGTTGTCAGCCGGGGTCGATCCTGTTCCCGCGAGACCGCTGTCGCAACCAACCACGCCTCGACCGCGACGCCGAGGGACCCCAGGATCACCACCAAGAGGGGGCGGTCGGCGACTGCCGATCCCAGGCCCGACGCCAGGCCCACCGCGATTGCGGTCAACCACCGCCAGCGGAGCGGGGATGCCGCCGCCGCGATGGCCCCCACAGCCGCCGTTGGCCACCACCACGCCAGACTCATCTCGCCGCGCTGCTCGAGCGCGAAGATGACGGCCAGCGCCCCGCCGAGTGTGACCAGCCCGGCGACGAAGACGGCTCGCCATAGTGGCGCGGCCTGACCGATTGTCGCCGCAACGCTTGGCCGCGTCATGCCCGATCCCTTCTGACCTGCCCACCCCTTCGGACTAGCATGGCTCACAGCAGGGGCTTTCGCAGGCCTGAAGCAGACTTTTGCCGAAGGGAGGGTCGCGTGGCGCGCATCATCGTCATCGATGACGACGCGGACATCGTCCGGCTCGTCGCGATCCGTCTCGCTCGTGCTGGCCACGATGTTGACGAATACTACGACGGCACCTCCGGACTCGGGGCGATCCAATCGTCGAAGCCGGACCTTGCCGTTGTCGACTGGATGATGCCGGGTCTCGACGGCATCGGCGTCGCGCAGGCGGTGCGGGCGGATGCCGCACTCGCCGCGATGCCCCTGCTGCTGCTCACGGCCCGCTCAGACCCCGCCGAACACGATTACGCGTGCGCGCAAGGTTTCTCTGCTGTCGTGACCAAACCCTTCACGAAGGCGGAGTTGCTGAGCGCGGTCAGCGCGCTTCTTCCAGAGGACCAGGCCGCTCCGGAAGCCGGCTGAGCGGATCTGCCAGCAGGCCAGCGAACGCCGCCTCGGCGGCGCCGATCAGGAGCCTGTCATCGGCCAGGACCGCGGCGCGGATGTCGACGTCCTCGGCGTTCGCGGGCATCGACTGCGCGCGTACGAGATCGGTGAGCTGATCCGTGGCCCCCTCCGTGAGCATCGCGAGGAAGCCGCCGAGCACGATCGCGCGAGGGTTCAGGACGTTGACGGCGTTCGCCAGTGCTGTCGCGAGAATCCGTCGTTGCCTGTCGGTCTCGGCGGCGACGCTGGGGTCATCGGATGTCGACAGCACAGCAGCCAACGTCGGGTCGTCGGCGCTCGTCAGGCCGACTGCCCGCAGAAGCCGTGAGCGGCTGACTTCGTCCTCGAGGACGCCCTCGGGAGCTTGCTGATCGGCCGTGCTGGCGATGCCGGGACGGTTCTGACCGAACTCACCGGCGTAGCCGGAAACCCCTCGCACCGGCATCCCGTGAACGATCAGACCGCCACCGATGCCGCTGGCGCCACCGTTGAGATAGACGACGTGGTCGAGTCCCCGCGCCGCGCCGTAGAGGTGCTCGGCGACGGCTCCGAGGGTCGCGTCGTTGTCGACGGCCGTGGGCAGCCCGGTCGCGTCGGCGACGAGTTCCCGGATCGGTGCATCGTGCCATTCGAGGTGGGGGGCGGTGCGCACCAGGCCGTCCCGCGCGCGGACGAGCCCGGGAACCGCGATCCCGATGCCGACGATGCGGCGCCCTGCGAGTGCGGTCTCCTGCCACGCAGCGACCGTGTCGGCCACGAGAGCCGCAGTCTCGCCGGGAGTGACGAGTTCGGTGCGCTCGATCCGGAGCCGGGCGGCGATCGATTGGTCGAGGGCTACCGCCGCGATCGTCACGGCATCCACCTCGGGGTTCACGGCGATCGCGACGATCCGGGGATCGGCGGCGACGATCGGCGACGGGCGGCCGACGCGCCGCGAGGGATCGGGGGCGGTCTCTGTTACGAGGCCCGCCGTGCACAGTTCGGCAACGAGATCGGCGATCGTCGAACGGTTGAGTCCCGTCGCGAGGGTCAGAGCTGCCCGCGACCGAGGGCCTTCGAGGTGGACCTGCCCGAGAATGCGAGCGAGATTGCGGGCCCTGACGCTGTCGGTTCCCGGCTCGAGCATGCGTTCACTGTAGGGGATAGCGGAGGCATCCGTCGTGGTATAGGTTGTTGCTCGCAACAATTATCCGCGTGCCTCGTGCAAAGGAGCAGTCATGCCCACCCCCACTCCCGCCGACAAGTTCTCCTTCGGCCTCTGGACCATCGGCTACAACGGGGCAGATCCGTTCGGTGGACCCACCCGGCCAGCGCTTGACGTCGTCCACGCCGTCGAGAAGCTCGCCGAGCTCGGCGCCTACGGCCTCACTTTCCACGACGACGACCTGTTCGCCTTCGGATCGACGGATGCCGAACGTCAGACTCAGATCGACCGCCTCAAGGGCGCCCTAGCCGACACCGGCCTCATCATCCCGATGGTGACGACCAACCTGTTCTCGGCCCCCGTCTTCAAGGACGGCGGATTCACCTCCAACGACCGGCAGGTGCGCCGCTTCGCCCTGCGCAAGGTGCTGCGCAACCTCGACCTCGCGGCCGAGCTCGGCGCCAAGACCTTCGTCATGTGGGGCGGGCGTGAAGGCGCCGAGTACGACGCCGCCAAAGACATCCGCGCCGCCCTCGAGCGCTACCGCGAGGCAGTCAACCTGCTCGGTGACTACGTGACCGACAAGGGTTACGACATCCGCTTCGCTATCGAGCCCAAGCCCAACGAGCCCCGCGGTGACATCCTGCTGCCGACCGTCGGTCACGCCCTCGCATTCATCGAGTCGCTCGAGCGTCCCGAGCTCGTGGGCCTGAACCCTGAGGTCGGTCACGAGCAGATGGCGGGCCTGAACTTCGCCGCCGGAATCGCGCAAGCGCTCTACCACGGCAAGCTCTACCACATCGATCTCAACGGCCAGCGGGGCATCAAGTACGACCAGGACCTCGTCTTCGGTCACGGCGACCTGCACAACGCGTTCGCCCTCGTGGACCTGCTCGAAAACGGCGGCCCGAACGGCGGACCCGCATACGAGGGCCCTCGCCACTTCGACTACAAGCCGAGCCGCACCGAGGACGAGTCCGGCGTGTGGGATTCCGCTGCGGCCAACATGCGCACCTACCTGCTCCTCAAGGAACGGGCGCAGGCCTTCCGCGCCGACCCCGAGGTGCGGGAGGCGCTCGCCGCCTCCCGCGTCCCCGAACTCTCGGTGACCACCCTCGGCGACGGCGAGTCATACGACGACCTGCTCGCTGACCGTTCGGCCTACGAGGATTTCGACCCGTCGCAGTACTTCGGCGGCAAGGGCTTCGGCTTCGTGCGTCTGCAGCAGCTGGCCACCGAGCACCTGATGGGCGCCCGCTAGTCAGTCCAACCGCCGCTTCGGCCCCGACGCCGGTGGTGGCTAACTCCTCAATCCTCGCGGATCGG
>NZ_DCBW01000061.1:0-27463 GCF_002313585.1 Microbacterium sp. UBA1097
ACCGTGAAGCATCACGGCGGGTGGGTCATCACGCATCTTGGTGACGGGTCCCTGGAATGGGTATCCCCACACGGGCGCCGCTACATCGTCAAGCCCGAACGACACCTCCCGACCTTCTACCCCAACGCGGCCTGAGCGCGCCTTCTACCCCAACGCAGCCTGAACGCGCCGGGAGCCGACGATCAGGATCGGCGCGAACGAAATCCAGGCACCGCCGTAACCGCATGGCTGCAGCTGGACCGATCGGGGCGTGGCCGCTAGATGCGTCGGTCACTCCGCGAGCGTCGGTTGTTTCAGCGGTTGTCGCCCGGCGCCGCGCTGAGGCACCAGGGCCAGAACAGCGGCGACAACGATCGCACCCGCACTCACGCCGTACAGCACAAAGCTCCAGCCCGAATGATCGGCGCCAGAGGTGAGGTAGGTATCTGCCAACGCCATACCGGGGCCGAATGACGCGATGAAGTATGCAGGCGCGCCGAACGCAAGAAGTGAGGCATAACCGATCCCGATAGCGCGGGCACCGATGGTCGGCTGCCGCGAGAGCAGAAGCATGAGCAGCACGGCCAGCGCCGGCCCGAGACCCAGGATCGCCAGGACTAATGGTGTGCCGATGGCCTCACCTGCCTGGGCGAGATCGGTGTGAATCTGACTGAGAGTCTTCCCCGGCGCGAACGCGAGAGGGTTCAGCACCAGGATCTGCACCGCCGCCAATGCCGCATAGAGAAACACCGCGATCGTCCCAACGATTGCAGCGACACTGACGCGAAACGTCGGGCTCTCCCGTCTTGTCATGGCGGCACCCTAACCCGCTCACCTGCGCTCTACCAGAGTGGATGCGCGCGAGCCTGTCGCGACCGGAAGCGCCCCGCCTGCCCGGGTAGAGTGCCGTCATGGTGTCGCTTGCTCAGGCCATGGCGGATGCGAAACAGCCGGCTCACGACGCCGCCGCCTATTGGCGCAGGCAAACGGATGCCATAGCCGACGTTTCCGGCCCCGTGGCGACCCTGCACCTCGGGGCGCTCCGGCGCAACGCACTCGACATGGCGGTGCGCGCTGCGGGCGTCCCCATCCGGGTCGCGAGCAAATCCGTCCGGGTGCGAGAAGCGATCGACGCGACCCTCGCGCTCCCGGGCTACGCCGGCATCCTGGCCTTCACGCTGCCCGAAGCACTCTGGCTCGCCGAAACTCATGACGACGTCGTTCTCGGATATCCGACCGTTGACCGCGCAGCGATCGCCGCCCTCGCCGAGAACGAGCAGGCCTGCGCACGCGTCACCCTCATGGTCGATGACCTTGCCCAGCTCGACGTTGTTGACGCCGTCGTACCGCCCCGCGCGCGGCCCACCATCCGCGTCGCGATCGACGCTGACGCATCCTGGCGCGCCCCCGCGCTCGGCCACATCGGCGTGCGCCGCTCACCCGTGCACGAGCCGGGGGAGGTGGCGAGCCTCGCGAGAGCCATCACCAGACGCGATGGCTTCCGACTCGTCGGACTCATGATGTACGAGGCGCAGATCGCGGGCCAGGGAGATGCCACCGGCTCCGGTGACGGCCTCATCCGATGGATGCAGCAGCGCTCCTCCGCAGAGCTTCTGGCCCGGCGCGAAGCGATCGTGGCGGCCTTGCGCTCCATCGCGCCCCTCGAGTTCGTCAACGGTGGCGGAACGGGCTCGCTCGAGTTCACGGCATCCGATCAGGCGGTCACGGAGGTGACAGCGGGAAGCGGCCTGTTCGCCGGTCACCTGTTCGACGGATACCGCATCTTCACGCCCCAACCCGCTGCGGCTTTCTCGCTCGAAGTGGTCCGCAAGCCCACTCCCGACATCGCGACGGTGCTCGGCGGCGGATGGATCGCATCAGGCCCGCCCGTCGCGTCGCGCCAACCGAAGCCGGTATGGCCCCCAGGCCTTCGCACACTGCCCCGTGAAGGAGCAGGCGAGGTGCAGACCCCGCTGCAGGGTGAAGCTGCTCGAAGCCTGCGCGTCGGAGACCGGGTGTGGTTCCGGCATGCCAAGAGTGGGGAGCTCGCCGAACGAGTCGAGCGCTATCTTCTCGTGGATGATGACAGGGTTGTCGGCGAGGCTCCGACGTATCGCGGCGAAGGGAAGGCATTCCTGTGACACGACCCGGCGGCATGTGGCAGAACTGGGGACGCTCGGCGCGGGTGCGGCCGCAGAGCGTCGAGTTTCCGGCATCCGCGGATGCCGTGCAGCGGTCGGTGCAGGCAGCCCTAGCCCGAGGCCGGCGCATCAAGGCGGTGGGTGCCGGGCACAGCTTCACCGGTATCGCCGTCGCACCCGACGTGCTGCTCGATCTCACCGACCTCTCCGGGCTCGTGTCGATCGATCACGAACGGCGCCGCGTGACGCTGCGCGCCGGAACGAGGCTGCACCAGATCCCGGGGATCCTCGCGCGCTACGGCCTGGCGATGCAGAACCTCGGAGACATCGACCGGCAGACGATCGCGGGAGCCATCTCGACCGGGACGCACGGGACCGGTGCTGCCTTCGGCGGGATCTCCACCCAGATCGTCGGTGCCACACTCGTCACGGGGACCGGCGACATCCTGCGCGTGAGCGACACCGAGAACGCCGACCTCCTTCCCGCCGTCGCCCTCGGACTCGGCGCCCTCGGCATCCTGGTCGATGTCACCGTCCAGTGCGTTCCAGCTTTCGTGCTCGAAGCTACTGAGCGCCCGGAGCCGCTCCTCGACGTTCTTGACTCCCTCGATGACCGGGTCGCGAGCACCGACCATTTCGAGTACTACTGGTTCCCGCACACGGATGTCGCGCTGACCAAATCCAATACTCGTCTGCCCGAATCCGCCGTCCGCAAGCCCTTGCCGCCGGTGGGGAAGTGGGTCGACGAGACACTCCTCGCGAACGGTGTCTACCGAGCGGTGTGCGGTGTCGGTGCCCGCGTTCCGGCTGTCGTGCCCCCGTTCTCTCGGCTCGCGGTCAAGCTCACCGGCAACCGCGACTACACCGACCGGTCCAACCGCGTCTTCACCCAGAGCCGCACCGTGCGTTTCCGCGAGATGGAGTACGCGCTCCCGGCCGCCGCCGTGCGCCCCGCGTTCGACGAAATGCGTGCGCTCATCCGCGCTCGTGGATGGCGGATCTCCTTCCCGGTGGAGGTCCGATTCGCCGCCGGCGACGATCGGTGGCTCTCGACAGCGCATGATCGCGGCTCGGGCTACATCGCCGTCCACAGGTACTGGCGCGAAGACCCGACTGAGTACTTCACCGCCGTCGAGCAGATCATGCTCGCGCACGGCGGAAGACCCCACTGGGGAAAGATGCACACGTTGGATGCCGATCAGCTGCGTGAGCGCTACCCCCGGTTCGACGACTTCCTCTCGCTGCGCGACAGGCTCGACCCGCGCCGGGCATTCCAGAACACCTACCTGGAGCGGGTTCTCGGGGCCTGATCCAGCTGCGGCGGTACCCGACGCACTCACAGTCAGTGAGCAGGCGAGTCCCCTAGGATGGGGGCCATGTGGGAGTGGCTGATCCCGGTTCTGATCGTCGTGGCGCTCATCGTCATTGTCGGTATCTATTTCTGGGCGACATACAACTCGCTCGTGCAGCTCAATGTGCGCGTCGACGAGGCATGGAGCGACATCACCGTCCAGCTCAAACGACGAGCAGACCTGATCCCGGGGCTGATCGAAACCGTCAAGGGCTATGCGGCCCACGAACGCGCGGTTTTCGAGAACGTCACCCAGGCGCGCGCCGAGACGCTGTCGGCATCCGGCCCGGCGGAGGCGGGAGTCGCCGAGGGGCACGTGCAGCAAGCGCTGAAGTCGCTGTTCGCCGTCGCCGAGGCCTACCCGCAGCTGCAGGCCAGCACGAACTTCCTGCAGTTGCAGCAGGCTCTGGTCGACACCGAAGACAAGATCCAGGCATCCCGCCGCTTCTACAACGGTGGCGTTCGCGAGTTGAACACGAAGATCAAGGTCTTCCCGAACAACCTTTTCGCCAAGAATCTCGGCTTCAGCGAGCGCGAGTTCTTCGAGGTCGTGGACGGGGCAGCGATCTCCGAACCGCCGCGCATCCAGTTCTGATCGACCCCCTGAGGTCGCATGTACAGCGCCATCGCGCGGAATAAGCGCAATACCTGGTTCATCCTCGTCCTGTTCGTCCTGGGCCTGGGGGCAATCGGGCTGCTGGCCGGATGGCTCATGGGCAACAACTGGTGGGTCACCGCTTTCGTGCTGATCTTCGCCGTCGGCTACGCCACCGTGCAGTACTTCGCGGCAGACCGCGAGGCCCTCGCGATGGCCGGGGCCATCCAGGTGTCCCGCGAGGAGGCACCGCGCTATTACCGGCTCGTCGAGAATCTGTGCATCACGACCGGCACCCCGATGCCGCGACTGTATGTCGTCGAGGATGCCGCGCCGAATGCCTTCGCCACCGGCCGCAAGCCCGAGGAAGCGGCGATCACCGTGACGACGGGCCTGTTCGAGATCATGACCGACCGCGAGCTCGAGGGCGTTCTGTCACATGAGCTCGGCCACATTCGCAACTACGACATCCGGGTCTCGCTCATCGTGTTCGGCCTCGTCGTGGCGGTGGGGCTGCTGGCAGACATCCTGATGCGGATGGCGTTCTTCGGTGGTCTGCGCCGTTCGGGAGGCAATAACGGCCAGGCGCAGCTACTTTTCCTCATCTTCGGGATCGTGGCAGCGATCGTCGCACCGCTGTTGGCAGGCGCCGTGCAGGCGGCGATCTCGCGTCAGCGCGAGTACCTTGCCGACGCCACCGGCGCGCTCACGACCCGTGACCCCGACGGCCTCGCCTCCGCGCTCGCGAAGCTCGAGACACACGCGCAACCCCTCCGCCGCGAGAACACGTCGATGGCCCACCTGTGGTTCGCGAATCCGCTCAGCGCCAAGGGCATGTCGCGCCTGTTCGCCACGCACCCCCCGATTCCCGCGCGCATCGAACGGCTGCACACGATGGGCGGCCAGTTCTGACCTTTCCGGTTCGCCAGCTGGAGGTGTTCAGTCGACCGACAGCACCAACTGGTTACCGGTGAAGTCCATGCCGCCGCGCAGCGACCAATCGTCGGTGCGGTAGGTGAACGTCCCCGCTGAGCCGTCGCGAGCCGTGCCGGTTGCCGTCGCAACGAGGACCCCGCCGGTAGCGGCAAAGCTCGACAGATCCTCGGCGAAGGCGAGGGTCGGCGCCGTTTCGACGCGGAACGCCAGTGAGGTCAGTGTCGCGAGATCTGCGGCCCAGGGGACGCGGATGCCGCAACCCTCCGGCACAGCATCCGTCGGTGCCGTGCACGCGTCGATGTAGGCCTGCACCTGCGCAGATGCGGTCTCCAGCGCGGTGTCTGACAGTTCGGGCTGCAGGTCGGCTGTTGCAGCTCCGCCAGGGGTAACCCCCGCCGTCGCAGTCCCCGTCAGGATGCCGACCGGCGCGGGAAGCACGTCGTAGAGCCCGGGAAGGAGAAGGAACGGAGCGCCCACCTCGACGATCGCGGTGCCGATCGCTGCAGCATCGCCGTGCGCCGAAGCGATCGTGAGGGTGCCGAGCCCGCTCTGGGTCACCTTCCATCCCGCGTCGGTGCGGACGAGCGTGATCTCACCCGAGGCGGATGCCGCATCCAGCGTGTACGCGATCTCAGCGGTCGCCGTGTCACCGTCCTCGTTCATGGCGGTCACCCTGGCTTCCGAGATCGTCCCCGAAACGCCGGCGAACGCGTCCTCGGCGGAGGACACATCGAGCCCGTCCGTGACCACGAGCCCGAGCGCCGATGCGGCATCGCCGCGGCTGAGCGCAGCGAGGTAGTCCTCCGCTGCTGACTGCGGTCCGGAGGGGCGCAACACCAGCCACAGCACCACCCCGGCGAGCACGAGAAGCGCCGCTCCCGCTGCGACAACAGCGATAAGGGCGCCACGTTTCACACCACCACGCTAGCGCCAGCGCATCCGGCTGGCGGCATGTGCCAGTTCTAGACTGAACGGATGAGCACGTCCGACGACAAGCCCACGGGGTCGTTCTTCGACGCGATCCGGGACAGGCGACGGATCGTGTCGGTTCAGGCGACGCGCGGCATTCCGCCCGGGCTGCATCTGGCCGCCGCGTACGCGTGGCGGTTCCTGGTGATCGCGGCAGCGGTCGGGGTCGGAATCTGGCTCGTGATCCAGCTCAAGCTGCTGGTCATCCCGCTGCTGATCGCGATTCTGCTCACGGCACTGGTATGGCCGGCGTTTACCGGGATGCTTCGCCTGCGTTTCCCGAGGTGGCTCGCGATCGCCATCGCGGTCCTCGGCACTGCAGCGATCGTCACCGGCTTGCTGTGGCTTGCCATCTGGCAGATCACACAGCAGTGGTCGTCGGTCCAGTCCCGCACCATCGAGGCGATCCAGCAGTTCCGTCAATATCTGATCGACGGTCCCCTTCACCTCACTGCCGACCAGATCGACGACCTGCTCGCGCAAGCATGGACCTTCATCCAACAGCAGGCCGAACTGCTGTGGTCGGGTGCGCTGGCGATCGGCACCACCGTCGGGCATGTCGCAACCGGCGCACTGCTCACGGTCTTCATCCTGCTCACGCTGCTCGCCGACGGGGCGGGTATCTGGCGCTGGACGACGCGTCTGTTCCCCCGGGCAGCGCGACCCGCCGTCGACGGGGCCGGCCGCGCAGGCTGGCTCACTGTCGCAAACTACGCTCGCACGCAGTTGCTCGTGGCAACGATCGACGCTGTCGGCATCGGCCTTGGGGCCTTCCTGCTCGGGGTTCCGCTTGCGATTCCCATCGCGGTGCTCGTCTTCCTCGGTTCCTTCATCCCCATCGTCGGTGCCGTCGTCACCGGCGCGCTCGCCGTCTTCCTGGCCCTCGTCTACAACGGGCCATTGATCGCGCTGTGGATGCTGGTGGTCGTGCTCGGCGTCCAGCAGCTCGAGGGCCACGTCCTCCAGCCGCTCCTCATGGGATCAGCGGTCAAGGTGCACCCCCTCGCGGTGGTGCTCGTGGTCGCCGGTGGGGCGCTCATCGCCGGCATCCCCGGAGCCCTCTTCGCCGTGCCGCTTGCGGCGTTCGTCAACGTGGTCGCGGTCTACCTCGGTGATAGAGCGTGGGAGACGGGCGCGAAACCCGAGGCCCCAGACCTGATTTGGTCGACAGTTCCGCGTCCGAGGAGAATCGGCAAGTGAGTATCCCCACCCTCGCCGACATCGAGGATGCTGCAGCGACTCTGTCGGGAGTCATCCGCCGCACCCCGATGGACGAGTCCCTGCATCTGACCGACCTGCTCGGTGTTCCCGTCGCTCTCAAACTCGAGAACCTGCAGCGGACCGGCTCGTTCAAGATTCGCGGCGCGGCCAACCGGCTCTCCCGCCTCACGGAGTCGGAGCGTGCGCGTGGAGTCGTCGCCGCTTCTGCGGGCAATCACGCACAGGGCGTCGCGCTGGCGGCTCACGAGCTCGGCATCTCCGCGACGATCTTCATGCCCCTCGGTGTGCCGGTCCCGAAGCTCCTGGCGACCCGCGGTTACGGGGCTGACGTCGTCCTCGAGGGAGCGACCGTCGAGACACCACTTCGCCTCGCCGCCGAGTTCGCTGAACGTACGGGCGCGGTGCTGATCCACCCCTTTGATCACCCCGACATCATCACCGGCCAGGGCACCCTCGGTCTCGAGCTGATGGATGACATGCCCGATCTCGACACCGTCATCATCGGGATCGGCGGCGGGGGACTGATGTCGGGTGTTGCCGCTGCGGTGAAGGCCCGCGCTGCGGCAGTCGGCCGGACCGTGCGCGTCATTGGTGTCCAGGCCGAGAACTCTGCGGCCTATCCTGTCTCGCTTGCGGCGGGTCGCCCGATGGAGGTTGCCACCCGAGCGACGATCGCCGACGGCATCGCTGTCGCGCGGCCGGGAGATCTGCCCTTCGAGATCATCAGCCAGTTGGTGGACGAGGTTGTCACGGTGTCGGAGGACGACATCGCGCGGGCCCTCCTCGTGTTGCTCGAACGCGCGAAGCAGGTCGTGGAGCCCGCGGGTGCTGTCGGTGTCGCCGCCATCCTCGCGGGTAAGGTCGCAGCCCATGGACCGACGGCATGCGTGCTGTCGGGCGGCAACATCGATCCCCTGCTGCTGCAGCGTGTCGTCGCTCACGGACTGTCGGCATCCGGTCGCTATATGACAATGCGCATCCCACTGCCTGACCGCCCCGGGCAGCTGGCTCGAGTCTCAGAGCTGCTGGCGCTCGCCGGCGCCAACGTCATCGAAGTCCTGCACACCCGCCATGGGCAAGGTCTACAGATCAGTGAGGTGATTCTGCAGCTCAGCGTCGAGACCCGAGGCGAAGAGCACAAGGCTCACGTGATCGCGACGCTCGAGAACGCCGGATTCGTCGTGCACGTCGCCTCCGAGTGACCCCGACCTACTGGCCGTCGTAGGTCTCGACCTTGACGATTTCCACGGTGATCTCGCGTCCGTTGGGCGCAGTGTAGGAGGTCTTGTCGCCTTCCTTCAGGCCCAGGATGGCAGAGCCGAGCGGTGAGGCCTCGCTGTAGACATCGAGTTCTGACCCGGCACCGATCTCGCGGTTACCGAGGAGGAAAACCTCTTCTCCACCGGCGATGACAGCGGTGACAACGGTGCCGGACTCCACGACGCCCGTGCTCTCGGGTGCGACCCCCACGGTGGCATTCTTGAGCAGAGCCTGGAGCGTGCGGATGCGAGCCTCCTGCTTGCCCTGCTCGTCCTTGGCGGCGTGGTAGCCGCCGTTCTCCTTGAGGTCGCCTTCTTCACGCGCAGCTTCGATGCGCTTGGCGATCTCTTCACGCCCGACGGTTGACAGGTGCTCGAGCTCCGCGTTGAGGCGGTCGAAGGCCTCCTGGGTCAGGAAGGTCACCGGGGCATCGCTGGACACGAGCGTCTCCTTTCGTCGGCGCCGATATGGCAAGACGCCCCGGCATCGCCAGGGCGTCGTTGATTACGGTCTGGCTAGATTACGTCACCCAGCACGAGTTGATCAAACCCGTCGTCGCTGCCGCCGTCGTCGGGATCGTCTCGACGAACGCGCGGGTGTGCTCGCTCGAGGGCGGGATCACGAGCACCCGCCAGCCGACGATTCCATGCTCTTCGTCCTGCGCCTCGAGGATGCACGCGACTTCGCGTTCAAGCGGCGCGGTGATCTGGAAGCTCAGGCTTACGGTGCCGTCATCGACCACAGCGAACCCGGTGGTATCGGCATCCACGCTCTCGAGCGAGGTTGCCACCGTCATCCAGCCGAACCAGCCGATGACTGCAACCACGATCGCGAGACCGAGGACGATCACCCAGCGCGAGGGGCCCCCGCGTCGTCGTCCGTAGCGATCGTCGAGTCTCGCGCGGATCGCGTCGTCAGCGGCGGGGGGTGCGGTAGTCATCGGGGGTGTCTCGTGAGTCGTTAGGCTGGAACTCCAGGCTAGACGCTGGCCAGTCGAAACGAGACATGATGCGCATTCTGTTGGGGACCTCGACCCCGGTTCCAAGCCCGTCGGTGACGGTCAATCCCGACCTCGTCACTCCGGGGCCGTGGGGCTTTCTGGTCATCGCACTGCTGGCGGTCGTGGTCATCCTGCTCATCACCGACATGATGCGCCGCATCCGTCGTGGCCGGGTGCGTGCCGACATCCGCGAAGAACTGGATGCCGAGGAGAAGGCAGAAGCTGACGCGGAGCGATCGCCCGAAGCCGACGAGACCGACGGCGACGCATCTCCCAGTGTCGACGGATCCGAGCGGTCCTAGCTGCGCGGGTCCGCTGCGGCAGTCCTAGCCGTGATAGGCGGGGCTGAGGCCGATGAGCAGGCACGCCGTCCAGTGGCAGAGGAACGCCAGCACCGTGCACACGTGGAAGATCTCGTGGAACCCGAAGTGGTTCGGCCACGGGTTAGGACGCTTGAGCGCGTACACGACGGCACCGAGGGTGTAAAGGATGCCGCCTACCGCGACCAGAACCATCATCGCGACGTTGGCCTGGAACAGCGGCACGATGTACATGACCGCAGCCCATCCGAGCACGAGATAGAGCGCCACGTACAGCCAGCGTGGGGCGTCGATCCAGAACACGCGGAACAGGATGCCGAGAATCGCCCCACCCCAGACCAGCGAAAGCAGAATGATCGACTGGCTCGTCGGTAGCGCGAGCACCGCGATCGGGGTATAGGTGCCGGCGATCAGAAGCAGAATGTTCGCGTGATCGATGCGCTTGAGGACCGCGCGGGTCTTCGGCTTCCACCGGAACCGGTGGTACAGCGCCGAGTTCCCGAACAGCAACAGCGACGTCAGCATGAACACTGCGGCCGACCATTTCGCGGCCGCTCCCTGGGACAGGGCGATCAGGACGATGCCGGCAGCTATCGCGATGGGGAAGGTGGCTGCGTGGATCCAGCCACGCCACGAGGGCTTCAATTCCTCAGGAGTGACCGACTCAGCCTCTTCGATCAGCGGCAGCCGCGGCATCTCGGCGCCAGCGACCGACTCGTCCCACTCGGGGGTCGGGCGATCAGTGGGATGGTTCACGCCAGAGCTCACCCTCCGAGCCTACGAGCCGGAGTATTCCCGCGGGGGCACGCGTCGGCGCGTGGCAGCTCGCCGTACCCGGGCCGGGGGCAGGAGTAACGTGGCCGTGTGGCATCGGGACTCGGGACAGCGCGCGGCAAGGGCCCGCTGTATCGGCTCTACACCGCTCGGCTTCGCCGTGAGCTGACCCCCGAGAACATGCCGCATCACATCGCGATGATGATCGACGGAAATCGGCGTTGGGCGCGTCAGCTCGGCTACGAGACCGCCGCACACGGTCATCGAGCGGGAGCCGCGAAGATGCGGGAGTTCTTGGAGTGGTGCGATGACCTCGGAGTGAAGGTCGTCTCGCTCTACCTGCTCTCGACCGACAATGTCCGCAAGCGCGATGCCGCCGAGTTGAACGACCTGCTTCAGATCATCGCTGAGCTTGCCGAGGAGATCTCGCGGGTTCGCGACTGGCGGGTCAAGCACGTGGGTCGAGCCGAGCTCCTTCCCCCTGAGCTCACCAGGGTGCTCCGCGCCGCGGAGGATCGGACAGCGGGCAACCCCGGCCTTCACGTGAATCTGGCTGTCGGTTACGGGGGGCGTTCCGAGATCGTGGATGCCGTCCGCAGCATCATCGCCGCCCACGATCGGGACGGCGGGTCCCTCGAGGAGCTTGCCGCAAGCCTCACCCCCGAGCAGATCGGTGAACACCTGTACACCGGGGGGCAGGCAGACCCCGACCTCGTCATCCGAACCTCCGGAGAGCAACGGCTCAGCGACTTCCTGCTCTGGCAGAGCGCACACAGCGAGTTCTACTTCATGGAGGCGCTCGGACCCGACCTTCGGGAAGTGGACTTCCTTCGTGCGCTGCGTAATTATGCGAGTCGGGAGCGCCGCTTCGGCGGCTGAGGGACCGCTGCGCCAGCCCACGCCTTCGTCCGGCGTGCGAAAATGTGACAGTGACGGGTGATATCACGACGTATATCGAGTCCTTCGATTCCGAGCCCGGCTACCTCGACTGGGCGGCATTCGGACCGCTCTCGCCAGTTGTTCGCAGCGAAGTGCACGCGGATGCCGAGCTCCTCGGAACGGGCCGCCGCTCGAGCGTTGACCTCGTCAACGAGCACGTCGACCAGTCGCGCTCTCACGCGGCATCCGTGCTGGGTGTTCCCGCGGAGCAGATCGTCATTCAGCCCTCGACCAGTCACGGCCTGCAGCAGGCGATCTACGGCCTCAGCGGCACGCTTCTGCTCTCTCGTGCCGAGTACCCGGCGTTGACGATCGCCGCGGCGCGCGCCGAGGCGTCGCTCGGCACGATGCGAGCGGCGTGGCTCGAGCCCGGGAACGGGTTCGTGACCCCGGATGTCGTCCGCGAAGCCCTCACCGATGAGGTCACGGCGGTCGCCGTGAGCCTCGTGGATTTTCGCACCGGCTATCGCGTCGACCTCAGCGCCCTCCGCGACGTGATCGGAGACCGACTGCTCATCGTCGACGCGATCCAGGGGCTCGGGATCGTGGACGCCGATTACGGTGCGGCGGATGTCGTCTGTGCCAACGGATACAAGTGGCTGCGCGCCGGACGCGGCACCGGCGTCGCCACCTACAGCCCGCGTGCGGTCGATCGGCTGACCCCGGTGCTCTCGGGCTACGCCGGGGTTGCCGATGGACTGCCCGTGGATGAGGTGCCTGAGCCGTCGCGAGATGCGCGCGCTTTCATCGTCTCGAAGGCCGATTCGCTCGCGGCTGCTCGCCTGGGCAGTGCACTCCATGAGATTCACCAGGTCGGTGTGGCGACGATCGCCGCAGCCGTCGAGGCGCGGGCAACGCGAGTGATCGAGATCGCCGATGAGAACGCCATCCCCGTCATCACCCCGCGAGAGCCCGAGCGCCGCGCGGGGATCGTGACGTTGGCTCCGGAACCGCAGGACGCGGGGCCGCTCGCGGCTGCCCTCGCTAATGCGGGAGTCACGATCACCCCCCGGGGCGGCACGATCCGCGTCTCTGCCCACGCCGGTACCGATGACGAATCGCTGTCGCTGCTGGCCGCCACGCTCTCGGCCTACGTGGCAGCCCGAGCCTGGTAGGGCTCGGAGGAATTTACCTCGATGTAACGGTGTCGACAGCGTGTCGATGCCTACGGCGCCCGATCCCCGTCGTACGTTCAACTCGTCGGGCAAGGCGCCCGACCGGGTCGGCCGTCAGGATCGCGACTCGTGACCCCTGGTCGACTCGCTGGGTACCGGGAATTACCACCCGGGGCGGGAGTGGGTTGTGACCACACGGGCAGCACAGGCACAGGACCGGGTTCACCAGGACGGCCGGATCGAAGATGCCGAGCAGGATCAGACGCTGCGCACCTACGTGCTCGACACATCAGTGCTGCTGAGCGATCCGCGCGCGTTCTTCCGATTCGCCGAGCACAACGTCGTGGTCCCGGTGGTGGTCATCACCGAACTCGAAGGCAAACGGCACGATCCAGAGATCGGATACTTCGCACGGCAGGCGCTACGCCACCTCGATGAGTTGCGCGTCGAGCACGGACGACTCGACTTCCCGGTCCCGGTCGGCGCCGGCGGAACGCTGCGGGTCGAGTTGAACAACACCAACCCTGACGCGTTGCCTTCGGGTATGCGACTGGGAGACAACGACAGCCGCATCCTTGCCGTGGCCATGAACCTGGCATCCGATGGTCAGGAGGTCACCGTCGTCTCCAAGGACCTGCCGATGCGGGTCAAGGCGGCGTCGCTCGGCATTTCGGCCGAGGAGTACCTTGCCGAGCAGGCTGTCGACTCCGGCTGGACCGGCATCGCGACGATCGACATCTCCGGGGACGAGCTCAGCGATCTGTACGAAAGCGAAGTCGGCGCCAGCGAACAGGTGACGGGGCTGCCGGTCAACACCGGCCTGATCATTCACTCCGAGCGGGGCTCGGGCCTTGGCCGTGTCACCGGCGACGGTGGTTACCGACTCGTGCGTGGCGACCGCGATGTGTTCGGACTGCACGGCCGCTCGGCTGAGCAGCGCGTGGCGATCGACCTTCTTCTCGATCCCGAGGTCGGCATCGTGTCCCTTGGCGGCCGGGCTGGCACGGGGAAGTCGGCTCTTGCCCTGTGCGCGGCGCTCGAGGCAGTGCTCGAGCGGCAGCAGCAGCGCAAGATCATCGTTTTCCGTCCCCTGTTCGCGGTCGGCGGCCAGGAACTCGGGTACCTGCCCGGCGATCAGACCGAGAAGATGAACCCCTGGGGCCAAGCGGTGTTCGACACGCTCGGGTCGGTCGTCTCTGGCAATGTCCTCGACGAGGTCGTCGAACGGGGGCTCCTGGAGGTCCTTCCCCTGACGCACATCCGCGGTCGCTCCTTGCACGACGCCTTCGTGATCGTTGACGAGGCCCAGTCGCTCGAGCGCAACGTGCTGCTCACGGTGCTCAGCCGCATCGGCCAGAACTCCCGAGTCGTCCTCACCCACGATGTCGGCCAGCGAGACAACCTTCGGGTGGGTCGCCACGACGGTGTCGCCTCGGTGATCGAGACGCTCAAGGGTCAGGCCCTGTTCGGGCATGTCACCCTCGTGCGGTCGGAACGGTCCGCCATCGCGGCCCTGGTCACCGACCTCCTGGAATCGGGAGAGCTGTCCTGAGGCGGGAAGGATCGCGCTGTGAGCGAACCCTCACGCAACCATGAGAAGAGTCTCATCGAGAGGTGGGTCATCGGGGACCCGGCGTCTGTCACCATTGGTGCAACGGGTTCCGCGAGCCCCCCAGATCGCGAGACCCTCCGGTCGGTGACCCCCCAATAACCGGCCCTGCCCCCGGCGACACCCCAGACGCCGGGGGCACTCTCATGCCCTGGTCACTCTCATGCCCTGGTCACTCCCAGCGGTAGCCGGCTCCGCGTACGGTGGCGATGTGATGCGCGCCGAGCTTGCCTCGGAGGTAGCGCACGTACACGTCGACGACATTCGACCCGGGATCGAAGTCCATCTCCCAGACCCGGCTCAGAAGCTGTTCGCGGGAGAGCACCATTCCCGGGCTGCGCAGAAACTGCTCAGCAAGAGCGAACTCCCGGGCCGACAGTTCAACCTCCCGCCCCCCGACCAGCGCGCGCCGTGACAACAGATCGAGTGAGACCTCACCGTGGACGATCGTCGTCCCCGCGTCGGCTGGTACCTCGCGCAGCCGTGAGCGCACGCGCGCGAGGAGTTCCTCGAAGGTGAACGGCTTTCGGATGTAGTCGCTCGCCCCGGACTCGAGCCCTTCGACGGTATCCCGAGTGCTGGTGCGGGCAGTCAACATGATGATGGGCACCGTGCGGCCTTCACGACGAATCTGACGAAGCACCTCGAGCCCGTCCAGTGTCGGCAAACCGATATCGAGGAGCGCGAGGTCGATCGTTCCGCCCCGAAGGAGCTCGAGAGCCGGCGGCCCGTCGTCGACGATCACCGTCTCATAGCCTGCGGCGCGCAGGCCACGTTCCACGAACGCCGAGATCTGCGGCTCGTCTTCTGCGATGAGGATCCTCGTCACCGCTTTCCCCCCTGATGGATCACGTCATCGGCGCGTACCGGCGCCGGGTAGGACGCACCGCTGGTGTGCGGCACGTGGATGGTGAACGTTGCCCCGCCCCCGGGGGTATCGGTCACCTCGCATCGGCCACCATGGCCTTTCGCGATGGCGTCGACGATCGCCAATCCCAACCCCGAGCCTCCCACACTTCGGCGTCGTCCCGCTCGGTCGAATCGGCGGAAGATGCGATGGCGCATCGCCGGCGGTACGCCGGGACCGTGGTCACGCACCCAGAGGCGGACCTCGACAGGGTCCACCGCGCTGCCGACATCGATCGGACTCGCGTCAGGGGAGTACTTCGAAGCATTGTCTGCCAGCTGCAACCACGCCTGAAGCAGGCGGTCTCCGTCGCCGAGCATCCGCCCCGTCGCCCGGTCGGTGACGTGCCAGTCGTGTCCCGGGATGACAGCCACCATGTCTGCCATCCGAGCAGTGAGAGCGGCGAGATCGATCTCGTCGGACGCGTAGGTGTCGGTCTCCGCTGCTGCCAGCAGATCGATGTCTTCGACCAGTCGTGTGAGTCGGTCGAGCTCGGCGATTCCGATCGCCCGGGTGGCATCGACGTCGGCCCGATCCGACGCATCCATGATCTCGAGATGTCCGCGCACGATGGTGATCGGTGTCTTGAGTTCGTGCCGCACATCATCCAGCAGCTGTCGCTGCGAGTCGACCGAACCTTCGAGGCGGTCGAGCATGGAGTTGACGCTCTGCGACAGGTCGGCGATGCCCTCGCCGCCGTCGGACGGCAGGCGCCGGCTCAGATCCGCGAGCGTCATACTTTCGGCTGCTTCTCGGACCTCCGCTATCGATCGAAGCGCCGCGCCGGCGACGAACCATCCGACGAGCACCACGAGAACAATGGTGACGACGGATGCAACGCCGAAGACGGTCATCGGCATCAGCAGGGGATCCAGCGGCGCGCCGGCACTCCAGAGCGCAGTCGCCTGCGCCGTGAATGTCACGCCGCCGACGAGGGCGAGGGCCACGGCGCACGCCAGTGCCACCCCCGTGACGATGCGACGCCGCGCCGATCGCGGCCGCTGGGACCGTGTCATGGGGTGATTATCGCCCGGCGCGCCGGTCCGGCGCATCCGCGGCAGCTCAGCCCGGGTGGGTCATTGACAGCAGGTCGAGCTTCTCATCGAGCTGCTGGGGAGTCAGCTCACCGCGCTCGATGTAGCCCAGCGCAACGACGGCTTCGCGAATCGTGATCCCTTCGGCGACTGCGTGCTTGGCGATCTTGGCCGCGGCTTCGTAGCCGATCAGCTTGTTCAGGGGCGTCACGATCGACGGCGACATGCCGGCGAAGGCCGAGGCGCGCTCGACGTTGGCTTCCAGTCCCACGATCGTCTTGTCTGCAAGGACTCGAACCGTGTTCGAGAGCAGCCGGATCGATTCGAGCAGAGCGGTCCCCATGACCGGTATCGCGACGTTCAGTTCGAACGCGCCGGAGGCGCCTGCCCAGGCGATGGTCGCGTCATTGCCGATGATGCGCGCGCACACCATCAGGGTCGCCTCGGGAACAACGGGGTTCACCTTGCCGGGCATGATCGACGAGCCCGGCTGAAGGTCCGGGATCCGTAGTTCGGCAAGACCCGTGTTGGGGCCCGACCCCATCCACCGCAGGTCGTTGTTGATCTTCGTGAGAGAGACCGCGATCGTCCGCAAAGCACCGGATGCCTCAACGAGCGCATCGCGGTTTGCCTGAGCCTCGAAGTGGTCCTTGGCCTCGGTGATCGGCAGCTCGGTCTCAGCGACCAAGATCTCGAGGACCTTCTGGGGGAAACCGAGCGGAGTGTTGATTCCGGTCCCGACGGCGGTACCGCCCAGGGGGACCTCGGCCACGTGGGGGATGACAGCCTGAACACGCTCGATGCCGAGGCGGATCTGGCGGGCGTAGCCGCCGAACTCCTGGCCGAGGGTGACGGGGGTGGCGTCCATGAGGTGGGTCCTGCCGGACTTCACGACGCTCTTCCAGAGCTCAGCCTTCTCTTCGAGCGCTACCGCCAGGTGGTCGAGCGCCGGGATGAGGTCGTCGATCAGTTCCTGGGTGACCGCGACGTGCACCGACGTCGGAAAGACGTCGTTCGAGGACTGGGACGCGTTGACGTGGTCGTTCGGGTGCACCGTCTGGCCGAGGCTGTGCGTCGCGATGGTGGCGAGCACCTCGTTCATGTTCATGTTCGACGAGGTGCCGCTGCCGGTCTGGTACACATCGATCGGGAACTGGTCGGCGTGCGCCCCGCCGATGATCTCGTCGGCCGCCGCGGCAATGGCCTCTGCGATCTGGGCGTCGAGCGTGCCGAGGTCCCGGTTGGCCAGCGCCGCAGCCTTCTTGATGCGCGCCAGCGCCACGATCTGCGCGGGGTCGAGGGCATCACCCGAGATCGGGAAGTTCTCCACGGCCCGCTGGGTTTGCGCGGCGTACAGTGCGTTCTTGGGCACCCGCACCTCGCCCATCGTGTCGTGTTCGATGCGGTACTCGATGTCAGTCACGTCCTCGTTCCTTCGCTTCAGGTGTGCTCGGGCAGCTGCCCGCAGTGATCAGGGGTTCTCGGCGGCGCCCACGATGACATCGGGGATCGCCGTGCCCTCCGACAGCCGATAGTTCGCTCCGACGATCGCGAGGGTTCCGGCGGCGACGGCATCGCTGATGAGTTCGGAGGAGTGGAGGAGCTCGGCGACGGTGTCGCGCAGGTGCTCTCGGCCTACCTCTTCGGCGTCCACCGGTCCGCCGTCGGAAGAGCGGATGACGCGTCTGACCGCCGGGACGATGGGCGCGATCTGGCGCCAGATGTGCGGGGGAAGGGAGGGGGCATCCACGGTCGTTGACTCGATAGCCGCGGCTACGGCGCCGCATTCGTCATGTCCGAGCACGACGATGAGGGGGACTTCGAGCACCGCGACGGCGTATTCGAGGCTGCCCACAACAGAGTCGGAGATGACCTGTCCAGCGTTTCGGACGACGAACAGGTCGCCGAGGCCCTGGTCGAAGATGATCTCCGCCGCGAGGCGCGAGTCGGCACAGCCGAAGAGCGCGGCACGGGGGCGTTGACCTCCGGCCAGCTCGTGACGACGCTCGACATCCTGCCGAGGGTGTGAGGGCTCGCCCGACACGAACCGTGCATTGCCGTCGCGCATGTCTCCCCAGACCTCGGCGGGAGTCGCGGTCGGCATCATGAGATCCCCTCTCGGGCGGCGATGATCTGGTCGGCCAGGCCCTCGGCCACCACGCGAAGGGTGTCGGCATCCGTCGCGCCGTAGACGAGGATCGTGTCGTCGCCGGCGGTGGTACTCAAAGCAGCCGAAATGTTGCCGGCGCGGGCGGGGTCGGGGATGTCGTACTCGGTCCATTCGACACCATCGATGACGATGGTTCCCGCCGAATCTGCCCCCGAGAGCTCGCGCGTCGGCCACGTTGCGTCTGCGCTGAAGCCCTGGGAAACCCGCACGAATCCGGCGTCCTCAGCCGGGACATACAGCACCGTCCACGTGCGCGGGTCGTCTCCCGCGACGGCGGCTGAGGTCACGAGCCAGGTCTCGGGAACGACAGGAACGATCACGGTCGAGCCGTCGAGGGTGAGTGAGACCTCCTCGGCGACGGCGGCGACGTCGATCGGCTCCGAGGCTGGTGGTTCGCCTCGTGGCACGGCGAAGATGACGATCGCAACGATTCCGAGCGTGATCACCAGGGCGGCAACCAGATTGCGAAACGTCTGGCTCGACCGATACACGCGGGAAGACTCGGCCTTCCGGGCCGCCGTCTCCTCGGGCGTTTCGGGACGCCCGAGCTCGGCGACGATCCGGTCGCGCTGAGCCATCATGACTCGTCTCCGCTCGGGGACGACGTCGACGCCGCGCGCGCAGCATCCAGCCGCTCCTTCGCGCCGACGAGCCATTGCTCACATCGCGCTGCGAGTGCTTCGCCGCGCTCCCACAGTCGCAGCGACTCCTCGAGGGTTGGTGCGCCCTGCTCCAGCGCTGCGACGACCCGAACCAGCTCGTCGCGAGCCTGTTCGAACGACAGGTCGTCGACATCCCCCGGTGCATGCGGGTTGGCGGCGGTCATGATCTCCATCCTAGAGCGGCACGTCGGGGGTGCTGCTCTCCTCGACCTCGCCTGCAGAACGGGCCCCGAACGAGCCACGCCCCACTGTGACGGTGACGTCGGTACCGGCGGGCGCCTGCTCGGCATCTCGCACGATGACCCCACCCGCGACGTGCGCGATGGCGTAGCCGCGGGCAAGAGTCGAGGCGGGGGAGAGGGCTCGCACCGCTGCTCGCAACTCCGCGGTCTTCCGGGCCTGCGCCGCCACGGCACGCTCGGCGTGGTCCCGCCCTCGCGCCACGAGAAGCTCGATGTGCTGCGCTCGCTGCGCCACGGCGTTCTCGGGATTGCGCAACACGGGGCGTGAGCGCAGCTGCTCGAGCTGCGTGATGTCATGAGCCAGCCGCTGTGTCACCCGGGTCCGGGCGCGGCTGCGCAACTGGGACACGAGCGCCCGCTGCTCGGCGACGTCGGGGACCACGCGCTTGGCGGCATCCGTCGGCGTGGATGCTCGAAGATCTGCCACGTCGTCGAGGATCGGATGGTCGTTCTCGTGCCCGATCGCGCTGACCACGGGGGTGGATGCCGCGGCGACCGCACGAACGAGGCGCTCGTCACTGAACCCCAGCAGCGTCTGCGGGTCACCCCCGCCGCGAGCGATGATGATCACATCCACCTCGGGGTCGGCGTCCAGGGTCTTCAGCGCCGCGATCGTCTCGGGCACGCAGCGATCCCCCTGCACCGCCGCGTACCGCGTGCGAAACCGCACGCGCGGCCAGCGCAGTTCGGCGTTGCGATGCACATCCTTCTCGGCATCCGAGTTCTCGCCCGTGATCAGGCCGATGAGGTGCGGGAGGAAGGGGAGCGGCTTCTTGCGCGAGGGGTCGAACAGTCCTTCGCCACGCAGCTGGACCCGGAGCCGCTCGAGCCGCTCCAACTGGTCGCCGAGCCCCACGTGCCGCATCGCCGAAACGGCGAAGCTGAAGTCGCCGGTTCGTGTGAAGTAGTCGGCCTTGACGCACGCGACGACGCGATCGCCGACGGCGAGGTCGGCGGGGAGGCGTTGGCGCGTGCTCGACCAGATCCTGATCGAGATCGTCGCGTCAGTTGTCAGGTCCTTCATCCGCCCGAAAACGTTGCCGCCGCGAAGGTTCCACGACGTGATCTCTCCCTCGACCCACACGGAACCCCACGTTTCGACGAAGCCGCGGATCGTGTCGCCGAGGCGGGCCACCGAGGTCGGCGAGTGAGCGTTCGAGTCCCGAGGGTGGACCGAATCAGGGGGTGGGGCCTGCCCCGGGACGGGTTCGGGCTGAAACGTCGTCATGATCCCTTTCGGCTCGCCCGGCCCGCGCTCAGGACGCCCCCGTAGAATCGGACCGATGAGCACTCCCGCGGTACACATGCCCATGCCCCGCGTTCCGCGGCGCCGTGAGCGCCTCCAGGATATCCCGGTCGACCGACCCAAGCGGGTGCTGCTCGCTGCGCCCCGGGGATACTGCGCGGGGGTCGATCGAGCCGTCATCGCGGTCGAGAAGGCGCTCGAGCGATTCGGTGCCCCCGTCTACGTCCGCAAGCAGATCGTTCACAACATCCACGTCGTGACCGAGCTGGAGCAGAAGGGCGCGATCTTCGTCGACGAGGTCGACGAAGTTCCCGAGGGCGCGCACGTCGTCTTCAGCGCGCACGGTGTGTCACCGGCTGTCGTGCAGTCGGCAGCCGATCGGCAGCTCCAGGCAATCGATGCGACCTGCCCGCTGGTGACGAAGGTTCACCGCGAAGCAGTGCGCTTTGCCCGTGACGAGTTCGAGATCCTCTTGATCGGTCACCTCGGTCACGAAGAGGTCGAGGGCACGGCGGGTGAGGCGCCGGAGCACATCACGATCGTCAACTCGCCCGAAGAGGCCGACACCGTTCAGGTGCGGGATCCGTCCCGCGTGGTCTGGCTCTCGCAGACGACGCTCTCGGTGGACGAAACGATGGAAACCGTCAGGCGGTTGCGCGAGCGGTTCCCCGAGCTGCAGGATCCGCCCTCCGACGACATCTGCTACGCGACCCAGAACCGCCAGGTAGCCATCAAGAAGGTCGCCCAAGGTGCTGACCTGGTGATCGTCGTCGGCTCGGCCAACTCGTCCAACAGCGTGCGGCTCGTCGAGGTCGCGCTCGAGTACGGCGCGAAGGCTGCGTATCGCGTCGATTACGCTGACGAGATTCGGCAGGAATGGCTCGATGGCGTTGCCAGCGTCGGTGTCACCAGTGGCGCCTCAGTCCCCGAGGTGCTGGTTCAGCAGGTGCTCGAGGACCTTGCGGCGGCCGGCTATCGCGACGTCGAAGAGGTGCGCACAGCCGAGGAGGACCTGATGTTCTCGCTTCCCAAGGAACTGCGGCAGAGCACAAGCGAACACCGGGGCGGGCGCGTGCGCGCATGAGCGACGAAGACCGGCCCGAGCCGAAGTACGGCGTCTATGCGACGCCGGAAGAGCAGCGGGCGCGCATCCAGAAGCCCGACGCGACATGGGCTCTCGAGACCGGCGAGTCGGTGACGGATGCCGCGGCGTCGGCATCCGTGGGCAACGACGGCACGCCCCGCAGTGCCGTCGACCCTGCACGATCGAGGGCAATCGACCGCATCGTCACCTTCGCCCTGCTTGCCTACGCGTTGGTCAACGTCGCTGTCGCTGCTCTCGCGCTCGTGGATTTCTCGCAATACGCCGCAACGGTCTTCGAGGTGATGGGGATCCCCGGCGAGTTCACGAACCTGGGCGGCGGACAGACGTGGGGTGCTGCAGCTGCGGTCGCCCTGATCATCGGATACCTCATCACCGCATGGTTCTCGGTGCGGCGGACCATGGCCGGCAAGATCGCGTGGTGGGTGCCGCTGGTCGGCGCCGTCGTGACTCATGTGGTCGTCGGCGCGCTCGCGATCGTCCCGCTGATGTCAGACCCCGCCTTCGCCGCGTACCTGACCTCGATCTCTTGAGATCAGGCACGCGGGTCGGCTGACTGAGTGCGTGCCGTTGTGTCTCAGGCGCCGAGCGACTTGCCCGCGGAACCGAGCTGCTGCGTGGCTTCGACCACACGTGCCGCCATCGCGGACTCCGCGACCTTGCCCCACGCGCGGGGGTCGTACGCCTTCTTGTTGCCGACCTCGCCATCGACCTTCAGGACGCCGTCGTAGTTGCTGAACATGAAGCCCGCGACGGAGCGCGTGAACGCGTACTGGGTGTCGGTGTCGATGTTCATCTTGATCACACCGTTCGCGACAGCCAGCGCGATCTCTTCCTCGGTCGAACCGCTGCCGCCGTGGAAGACGAGATCGAGGGGCTTGGCGCCGGTGCCGAACTTGGCTGCGATCCCCTCCTGGATCTCGCCGAGCAGTTCGGGCTTGAGCTTGACGTTGCCGGGCTTGTAGACCCCGTGCACGTTGCCGAAGGTGAGCGCGGCGATCCACCGGCCCTGGTCACCAAGACCCAGGGCCTCCACGACCTGCGTGACATCGCCGGTCGTGGTGTAGAGCGCGTCGTTTGTGCCCTCGTGCTTGACGCCGTCCTCTTCGCCGCCGACGACACCGATCTCGACCTCGAGGATCGCGTTGATGTTCTTCAGCCGGGGCAGCAGCTCCTTGGCGATCTCGATGTTCTCGCCGAGCGGGACTGCCGAGCCATCCCACATGTGGGACTGGAAGATCGGCTCGCCGCCGGCCTTGACCTGCTCCTCGGATGCCGCAAGCAGCGGGAGCACGAAGTCTTCGAGCGCGGGCTTGGGGCAGTGGTCGGTGTGCAGCGCGACGGTGATCGGGTAGTTCTTGGCGACCTCGGTCGCGAACTTCGCCATCGCAAGCGCTCCGGTCGCGCGAGCCTTGACGGTGTGACCGGCGAAGTAATCAGCGCCACCCGTCGTCACCTGCAGGATGCCGTCGGAACCTGCCTCCGCGAGACCCTGTAGTACCGCGTTGATCGACTGCGAGCTCGAGACGTTGATAGCCGGGTAGGCAAACCCGCCCGCCTTGGCGCGGTCGAGCATCTCGGCGTACTGGTCGGGGGTTGCGACGGGCATGAGTGCGCTCCTTGTCGGTGGGGATTCACCTCGGTGGGGGTTCACCGTCACTCTAGCGAAGCGGGCTCGCGCTCACCGAGACAGCGAGCCGTGAGATTGACCGGCGCAGCGGCTAACGTGCAACCCGAACATGAAGGTTCTGCCATGTCGGCCTTTATCGACGGCTGTGCACGTATGGTTGCGCACATGGGAACTGTTTACTACGGAGGATCGGCGACCCCGATCTACATCGATGACCTCGCGCTTGCGCATCTCAAAGTGGTGATCGCCACGAAGCTGCGCCGCGGCGAGAGTTTCACGGTGTCGTGGCAGCACCCAGAGGACCAGGAACCCGGCCGCACCACCCTGTGGCTGCATCCGTCGATACCACTCCGTTTCGTCTTCGATGAGCCGGAATCGCCGCAGTTGAGCCGCGAATGGATCGAGGACCTCGCCAACTCGGCGAACTCATCCGGGGGGATACTGCTCGTCTCGCAACACTTCGATGCAACGACGGCGCCCGTGGCGCGACCGTAGCCGCGTGCAGCGGCGGTGCGCAGGATCTGTCAAGGGGAGTGATCGCCGGAACATGAGGCCCTACCGTCGGGACGATGACTGATCCGACTGAGTACGATCCGACCAGTATGCGCAACCAGCCCGCTATGCGTCAGGGTGGTGAGAAACGGTGGTTGATCGCCGGCGGCATCCTGCTGATCGTTGCGGGCACCATCTTCGCCTTTCTCATGCCGCTGCAGTTCGCATCGGCGGGCATGGCGCTCTCACTCCTCGTCGCCGGTTACCTCGCGATGATCCTGAGCGCCATCTTCATCCAGTCGGCGCGCGCAAAGAGCATGACGTTGGCGTGACTGATGGCTGCAATGGGAATTTCCGCGGTCATCGGACTTGTCGTGGTCATCGCGCTCGAGTGGGCCGCCGGGGCATCGAGCGGACACAGCGGCGTCTGAGACACCGCGCTTTCGGGCCTGGCAAGAACCGCAATTCTTACCCCGAACCCGATGACGTAACCCCACGGTCGCGGGCGCGGCCGTGGCTAGGGTGAGAGCATGGTGAGCCTGACCGCAGACATGAGCCCGTTGCATCCCGACCGGAACCTGGCGCTCGAGCTGGTCCGTGCGACCGAGGCTGCGGCGATCCGGTCGGTGCCCTTCATCGGCCGCGGTGCCAAAGAGGCTGCCGATGGGGCAGCGGTCGACGCCATGCGCGCGTTCCTCACGACAGTGAGTTTCGACGGCACCATCGTCATCGGCGAGGGCGAAAAGGATGACGCCCCCATGCTCTTCAACGGTGAGAGTGTCGGCAACGGTCGCGGGCCGAAGTGCGACGTCGCGGTCGACCCGATCGACGGCACATCGCTGACGGCCGAGGGTCGCAATAACGCGCTCTCCGTCCTTGCTGTTTCAGATCACGGCACGATGCTCGACGCCTCGTCGGTGTTCTACATGGACAAGCTGGTGACCGGGCCCGCCGGTGTCGGCGTGGTCGACATCCGCCTCCCGATCGGCGAAAACATCCGGCTGTTGGCAAAGGCGCTCGGCAAACCGGTGGATGAGATCGTCGTCTCGGTCCTCAACCGGCCGCGACACGACAAGCTCATCGCACAGATCCGGGAGGCCGGGGCCGGCACACGCCTCATGAGCGACGGTGACGTCGCGGGGGGAATCAACGCGGCCCGTCACAACGCGCGAACCGACATGTGCGTGGGTATCGGAGGCAGCCCCGAGGGGATCGTTACGGCATGCGCGATCAAGGCCCTCGGCGGACACATCCAGGGACGGCTCTGGCCCCGCAATGACGACGAGGCGCAGCGCGCCACCGACGCGGGCCTGAAGGTCGACGGGCACATCTATGAGGCCGACGACATGGTCCAGGGCAACAACACGATCTTCGTTGCTACCGGAGTGACCAACGGCGAGCTCGTTGCCGGGGTTCGGCGTGAGGGCGGGTACGTCTACACGGAGAGTGTCGTTCTTCGCGGAGCTTCGGGGACCCTGCGTCGGATTTCGTCCGAGCACCTCGTATCGAAGTGGCTGTGAGCAGGTGACTTCCTCGTCGGCCTGATGGGCTGGCGCTGCTCTCGGGCGCGGTGCGGCCGCCTCCGCGCGGGCCTCTGGCAGAATCAGAGGAGTCCGAACGGAAGCGAGGAGTGACGCCATGTCGACACCACCGAGCGAAGACCGCAATCCCCGAACGGGCCCGCACACCGGTGCTCAGGCCGTGATCGCGGACGCCAGCGATCCGGCACGCCGACCTGACGTCTTCTTTCGGGTGCGTCGCCCCGAAGGGCATCAACCGTCGGTCTGGTGGTCGATCGGAGCGTTCATTTTGGTGTCGGGAACGGTTGTCGCCCTGCTGAGCCTCATTCCCGGCGGTGCGTAGGCGCCTGAACGCGCCCCCTGACCTCACCGAGATCTGCCGTTATGCGAGTTGGCGGCTCGTTATCGGTGATCCCCGAAGCTCGACTTCCGTCGTGTTCTGACCCGGGTTCCAGAAGTTCGATCGCCGTCAGGTGCCGGGGAGCCGACTCGATCGCGGCCGGGCCGGTGACGGCATCCAGCTTCGTGTCATCGATCCCGGGGAACTTCCTTGCCGTCACGAGCACCCGAGACTCGAGAGTTCCCGCGAAGCGGTTGAAGGACTCGACGGTCCGTTCGATCGACCGGCGCAGGTCGTTGGCGTGCGATGCGAGGCCGCCGAGCCGCGTGAACAGTTCATTGCCGAGATCGAACAGGCGCCGGGCATCCGCGGTGACGTCCTGCTGCGTCCAGGTGTAGGCGACGGTCTTGAGCACCGCCCACAGATTGACCGGTGACGCCAGCGCGACGCGTCGTCCGAAGGCGTAATCCAGCAGCGTGGGGTCGGCATCGAGTGCCGTCGACAGAAGTGACTCGCTCGGCACGAAGCAGATCACGAACTCGGGGCTCGATGACAACCCCGCCCAGTACGTCTTCTTGGCGAGGGCGTCCACGTGTGCGCGCATGGCCTTGACGTGCTTGTCGAGCAGCGCTCGCCGGTGCGCCGCGCCCGCGCCGGTCGCGGTGTCCGGGAGCGCGGCGGCCTCCAGATACGCATCAAGGGGAACCTTGGCGTCGACGGCGATGGCCTTGTCTCCCGGCAGCCGAATGATCATGTCAGGGCGGCCGGCGCCGGCATCCGTTTCGATCGTCGACTGGATGTCGAAGTCGACGTGCCGTGTCAGTCCGGCAGCCTCGACGACGCGGCGCAGCTGCGTCTCGCCCCACACGCCCCGCGTGCTTCCCGAACGCAGCGCGCTGGCAAGGCTCTCGGTCGTGGCGCGCAGAGCTTCATCGGACTGCTGGGCTCGGCGCAACTGCTCGGCGATCGTGCCGTACTGGTTCTGTCGTTCGCGTTCGAGTTCGGCGACAGTCGTCTGCATGGTCTGCAGCGTCTCGCGCACCGGTTCGAGGGCGCGCAGGACCGACTGTTCGCGTCTCTCGCGCTCTTCGCGGGCTGCCTGGTCGGAGCGGGTCTGCGCGACGAGGTCGCGGTACCACTCCTTCTGCTGCGCGAGCTGCGCGAGCGTCGCCTCGTGTGCGGCGGTGGTCGCGGCAAGCTGTTCCCGCACGCCGGCCAGCTGGGCCGCCGATCGGGCCCGAGCTCCCGCCGCACCCAAGGCCCACCCCGCGATGAGGCCTGCAGCGAGGCTCCCGAGGATGATTCCCGACACCAGTAATGCGTCCATGTCGTCAGGATGCCGCGGGCCACCGACATCGTCCGCTCACCGCGCCGCGACGGGGGCAGGGGCAGGGCAGAGGACGTGGCGCGTCAGGCGAAGATCGTCTCGGCTGCTGCGGCGAAGCCCTCGAGACGCCCGAGCCGCACCCCGAGTGCTTCGGCGAGTGACGTGATGTCGGGTGCGGCGGCGCGGCGCGCAGCATCGATCGCGATGTGCGCGCAGGCCACGGCATCCGCGACAGCCTCGTGATGCACGAAGCCCGCGTATCCGGCGGCGGCTGCCGCGGCGGGGAGGCGATGCGACGGGATGTCGTACGTGCGGCGCGATATCTGCACCGTGCAGGCGTAGGTCAGGTCGGGGCAGGCAGTTCCGGTTGCCTCGCAGGCCCGGCGGATGACGCTCATGTCGAACCCGGCGTTGTGGGCGACCGCGACGTCATCACCGATGAACGCGCACAGACCCGACAGCTGCCCAGCCCAGGTTGGCGCGTCTACGACGTCCTGTTCGCGGATCCCGTGAATGCGCGTGTTGATCTCGAAGAACCGGTCGTGGGGGAACGGCGGGCGGATGAGCCAGCCCGCCGTTTCG